>CAMFOZ010000018.1 GCA_945971245.1 uncultured Lactobacillus sp. | reverse complement strand
GTCAGTATTATTTATTTGAGTCCAGTGGCTAACTTATTCTTGAAATTTAGGAAAGAAAGAAAAATATTCACTTACACCTGAAGATTATAAGAAACTGAAAAAATATTATAAGACATTAGATGGTTACATTGAGGCGCTTCAAGATTACGTATCTACGCTTGAATCTGACGGTGCTGTTCCTAACGATCCTGATGTATCATCAAGTGATAAAGAAGAAGCTCAAAAGAATGTAAATAAAACTCAAAATAAATTTAATAAGGCAAAAAATACTTGGTTAAATCAATATGCAAAATTAAGTGGAACAGCTGATTAGCTTAGATTCATTGAATTACTAGAATCAAAATAAGATCACTCTTGGGGGAGTAAATAAAATGAAAAAGTTAGGTTTAATCTGTGCCACTTTGCTAGCTGGACTGTCATTATCAGCTTGCAATAATATGGCGTCACAATCACACAAGGTATCATCTAGCAGTTCGTCTACTAGGGTGGTTAAGAAGCATAAGCATCACAAAAAGCAGTCTAATAAGAAAAGTTCATCAAGCACTGCATCAAGTGAATCTTCGCTTACATCAGATCAGTCTTCAAACACTCAGAGTACCTCACAAACAAGCCAGGTCACTAAGCAACAAGCACAAGATACCCAAACATCCAATAGTCCTAGTGGTGATCCTCATTTAGCTGATGGAACTGATGTTTACGATTTGCCACTATCTGATCCAAGGAACCCTGACTCATACAAGCAAGGTGAGCTAATGGATATTTCCGGTGATCCTAATTATCAAAACCCAGATGGTTCCGTTAATGCTGCTGGTCAAGCGAAGATTTCAAGTATAGAGGGAACCTTCCACCAACCACAGGAGTAGGAAAATGAAGAAGATAGGTTTAATCTGCATCACTCTGCTGACTGGTTTATCACTATCAGCTTGCAATAATCTAGCGTCACAATCACATAAGGCATCGTCCAGCAGCTCATCCGCCAAGGTGGTTAAACGCCACAAACACCACACTAAAAAAGAAAAGAAGCAAAGCTCGTCCAGTAGCTCTACTTCTTCTAGCGCCATGAGTGAATCTGCTCAGCAAAACAGTCAACAACAATCTTCGACTCCCCAGCCCACACAGCAATCAAGCGCAAGCTCGCAGCCGGATGCTTGGAGCAGTCAGCAACAAGCTCGTAACCAGGCAGTTCAGAATGGCTCCCCCACTTCCGAGGACCAGGCACGTGCCATGCTCGGTGGTGCAAACGGTGACCTACAAGCAACGAGAACATCCAACGGTTGGGCTTTTTCTGGAGATGGCTACACGGCCACTGTCGGGGACGATGGGAGTATCTCGCATAACTAAAAACATCCCCTGCCGGTGCAAGGAATACAAGATTACCTGTCCAACTAGATTGATGACATTAAAAGCTATCTGTAGTTTAATGTTCGGATTCTAAACCCGTCGATTTCGACTGGTTTACAGAAGTGGAGTAATTACTATGAGTAAATCAAGAGAAATAATTAATGCAAATGGTACACCAGTTAACGCTTTTAGAAATTCTGATATAAACAATGATTTCTTGAGTTTAACTGATATTGCCAAGTATAAGAATACAGAGTCTCCAAATGATATTATCAAAAATTGGCTTCGCACTAGAAATACTATGGAGTATTTAGGCTTATGGGAGCAAATGAACAATTCTGAGTTCAACAACGAAGGATACGAAAAACTATTGTCAGAATCTGGTTCTAATGCTTTCGTACTTTCACCTACTAAGTGGATTACTCAAACTAATGCTATAGGAATGGTTTCACAACCAGGAAGATACGGTGGAACCTATGCAGAAGTTGATATTGCGTTTGAGTTTGCTTCCTGGGTTTCTCCAGAATTTAGACTATATCTGGTCAAAGATTATCAGCAACTTAAAAAAAATGAATCTAGTCATCTTAATTTGGAATGGAACGTTAACCGTGCTTTATCCAAAGTAAATTACCGCTTACATACAGATGCAATTAAGGAAAAAATCATTCCTCTAAAGCTAACTAAAAAGCAGGAAGGATTTCACTACGCAAGCGAGGCTGATATGCTAAATACCGTATTATTTGGTATGACCGCTAAAGAATGGAAAAAATCTAACCCCAACAGCAAAGGAAATATTAGAGATAATGCAACTCTTGAACAGTTAACTGTCTTGGCAAACCTAGAAAGTCTAAACGCTGAATTGATTAAGGAAGGTTGGCCTATTCATAAGAGAGCACAAAGGCTAAACAAAATTGCTCGAGAACAGCTTACAACTTTCTTAAATAACCAGGAATCTCTAAACTCCCTTAGAAAGTTAAAGGGTAAGAAGAATAATAATTTACTGGAATAAAATAAAAAAACCATCCCCTACTGGCATAGGAAATGGGTTAGAGTTGAAAGTTGATTGTCCATCAAAACGACAGCATGGTAAACGCTGGTACTACCGAATTGATGTAGCTAAAAAGGATGGTAAGCGTCACCAAATTGAACGTTATGGTGGCCAAGAAGCACTTAAAAGTATGCGAGCCGCAATTACCCATTATGAAAACACGGGTAGGATCAGCAGAAATAATAAAGTATCCGTTTATGACTACTTTAAGTTTTGGCAGGAAAACTATGTTGAGAAACATCTAAGCACTAGTACCCAACATAATTACCAAATTATTATCGACAAATATATTAACCCTTTTCTAGGCTCATTTGAGATGCAAAAGATTACACCTGAGGTTCTTCAAAAGCATACAGACAATGTTGCCAAATCGACTAGTTTCAAAAAAGATCACACCACCCTCTCTAAGCAAACCGTCGAAATTATCTTAATGGTTATCAAAGAAGGTTTTAAGCAGGCAGTTCACCCTTGGCAGATAATTACAGCATCCCCTGCTTTATACGTGACGATGCCTAGGTATCGAACACCACATAAGACTAAGGAAAGCCTTAAGATCATTACCATGAATCAATTCAAGCAGATCAAAGAATTATATTCTGTCGGCCACCCGTTCTATTTACCTATGATGATTGCCTTCTTTACAGGCATGCGTCGAGGCGAAGTTTGTAGCTTAGAGTGGAAGAACGTCGAGCTGGAAGAACAATCTTGCTGTTCATCAACAAATGCTGCAATACAGCAAGAATGATCTGCGAATTGGCAAGCCTAAGACTGCAGCTGGCTATCGTGAAATAGAAATTGGCGAGGAACTGGTTAATATTCTAAAACACCAGCGTCTTCTTCAAAGCAAAAACAAGCTTAAATATGGCAAATTGTACTATGATTCCAATTTTGTCTGTACGTGGGAGAATGGTAAACCAGTTACACCCAACCAAATTAAGTACTATTCTGACAAGGCCCAACGTGAATTAGGCTTTCCATTTAACTTTCATAGTCTTTGGCATACTCATGCTACGATGCTACTTGAAGCTGGGGCAAAGCCCAAAGAAGTTCAGGTTCGGCTAGGGCATAGTAGAATATCAACTACCCTAGATACCTAGGTTCACCTGTCAACTGATTCAAAGAAAGAAATAGCTAACCTCTTTGATAAAGTGTTCAAGAAAATGTCATAAACAAAAAGGCCAGCACGTCTACCAATCCGTAGATTGCTGGCCATGTTTTTACCACATTTTAAGCTCATGTGGTAAAAATGTGGTAAGAATTATCACTTTTGTATATTTTTAGTTTTATTCAAAATGGATAAATACCGTTATATCAACGATCACTTATCATCCAATTGCTCATCGGTCTTCAGAACGGCCATAAAGGCTTCCTGCGGGATATCAACCTTACCGACGGCCTTCATCCGCTTCTTACCACGCTTCTGCTTTTCCAACAGCTTGGCACGCCGGTCCGGGTCCCCGGTGTGAATCCGCGCAGTAACATCCTTCCGGTAGGCCTTGATGTTGGTCCGGGCAATGATCTTGGAACCAATAGCGGCCTGGATCGGAATTTCGAAGTTCTGTCGTGGAATGATCTTCTTCAGCTTTGAGGTGATGTCCCGGCCACGCTCAGCCGCAAAGTCCTTGTGGGCAATGAAACTGAGGGCGTCGACCTTGTCCCCGTTCAGCAGGATATCGATTTTGACCAGATTACTTGGCTTGTAGTCATCAATCTCGTAGTCAAGGGAGGCATACCCACGGGTCGAACTCTTCAGCTTATCAAAGAAGTCAAAGATGATTTCTGACAACGGGATATGGTAGATCACGTTGACCCGGGTGTCACTGAGGTACTCCATCGTGTCAAAGATCCCCCGCTTCCGTTGACAAAGCTCCATGACGGGACCCACATAATCATTCGGTACCATGATCGAGGCCCGGACGTATGGCTCCTTGATGTCCTTGATTGAGGAAGCATCCGGCATCTCGGCTGGGTTCTCAACTTCCTTCATCGACCCGTCCGCCAGGTCAACGTGGTAGGTAACTGATGGCGCGGTGGTGATCAGGTCAAGGTTAAACTCCCGCTCCAGCCGTTCCTGAACCACGTCCATGTGCAGAAGACCCAGGAAACCACACCGGAACCCGAAGCCCAACGCCTGGGATGATTCTGGCTCAAAGGTCAACGCCGCATCATTCAGCTGCAGTTTCTCCAGGGCGTCTCGCAGGTCATTGAACTTAGCATTGTCAGTTGGGTAAAGCCCGGCGTAGACCATCGGCGTCATCTGCCGGTAACCTTCCAACGGCTTATCCGTTGGCCGGTCAGCATTAGTAACCGTATCACCGACCCGGGTATCCTTGATGTCCTTGATGGCCGCGGTAATGTAACCAACATCACCCGCCATCAGGACGTCACGGGCTAGCGGCTTCGGAGAGTTGATCCCGACTTCAGCCACCTCATATTCAGTTCCACTGTTCATCAGGCGAATCTTATCGCCCTTCTTGACAGTCCCTTCAAAGACCCGCACACTGAGAACCACCCCGCGGTAGTCATCATACTTTGAGTCAAAGATTAGGGCCTTCAGTGGCGCCGTCAGGTCACCGGTTGGGGCAGGCACATCCTTGACGATCTTTTCCAGAACCTTATCAACCCCCAGACCGGTCTTAGCACTGACGTCCACAGCTTCACTGATGTCCAGACCGATTTCATCTTCAATCTGCTTCTTGGTCCCCTCCGGATCGGCAGATGGCAGGTCGATCTTGTTGATTACCGGCAGGATCTCCAGGTCGTTGTCCAAGGCCAGGTAAACATTGGCCAGTGTCTGAGCTTCAACCCCCTGCGTTGCGTCGACAACCAGGATGGCCCCTTCACAGGCCGCCAGGGAACGTGAAACTTCGTAGGAGAAGTCAACGTGTCCCGGAGTATCGATCAGGTGGAAGATGTAGTCCTGGCCGTCCTTGGCATGGTAGGTCAGGGCCACAGCGTTCAACTTGATGGTAATTCCCCGTTCACGCTCCAGGGGCATGTCGTCCAAGATCTGGTTCTTCATCTCACGCTTACTGATCGAATCGGTCATCTCCAGGATCCGGTCAGCCAGTGTGGACTTCCCATGGTCAATATGGGCCACAATTGAAAAGTTACGAATGCGCTTCTGGCGCGCCTTCATTTCATCTAGACTCATTGTCATTTTCTACGTCACTCTTTCTACGAAAATACTATTTCTAGTATAACAAACTCCCCGTAAGGATGAAAAGACAAAAGGACGGCTGCTGCAACAGTCGTCCTTGATTTATATTTTAACGGTCTTCGAAGGCGTCCTTGAGCTTATCTAAGACGGACTTCTTGACGCCCTTAACGTTCTCACCACTAGCTGCGGCGAAGGCCATCATCGCCTCACGCTGTCGCTTGTTCAGACCCTTTGGTGTCCGCACATGAACCGTTACGTGCTCGTCACCGTTGCCGTTACCATTGAGGTGCGGAACCCCCTTGCCGCGCAGACGGAAGTTGGTTTCAGACTGGGTACCGGCAGGGATCTTCAGGTCAACGTCACCGTGAACGGTCTTAACCTTGACCTCGTCACCCAATGCTGCCTGGGCAAAGGAGATATCGCGGTCGACATAGATCGTTGAACCATCACGACGGAAATCACAACTTGGCGTTACCCGGAAGACGATGTAAAGATCACCGGCTGGGCCACCATTAGCACCAGCATCGCCCTGACCCTGGAGCCGCATCTGCTGACCATCGTCAACCCCGGCTGGAACCTTAACCTCCAGTTCGTGCTTTTCTTGAACATGACCAGTACCGTGGCAGGTTTCACAACGGTCTTCGGGCTTGATGACCTTACCCGTCCCGTGACATTCAGGACAAGTGGTCTGGGACTGCATGTTGCCCAGTGGGGTCCGTTGAACGGAAACAATGAAGCCCCGGCCGCCACAACGTTGACAGGTCGTTGCAGACTTTCCTGGCTTAGCACCAGTACCATGGCAGGTCTTGCATTGTTCGTCACGGTCATACTTGATGGTCGTCGTCTTACCAAAAACCGCATCCATGAACTTCAGGGTCATCGCATACTGCAGGTCACGACCCGGCCGTGGTGCCGTTGGGTCCTGCCGCGCACGGCCGCCACCGCCGAAGAACTGGCTAAAGATGTCATCAAAGCCACCAGCACCGAAGCCCTGGTTGAAGCCGCCCTGGCCACCGCCAAAGCCGCCGAAACCACCAGCACCGGCCTGGGGACCAGCAGAACCATACTGGTCGTACTGGGCCCGCTTTTGTTGGTCGCTCAAGACATCATAGGCTTCGTTAATCTTCTTGAACTTCTCTTCAGCGCCAGGAGCGTGGTTGACATCCGGGTGGTACTTCGCCGCTAAACGCCGGTACGCATGCTTGATATCCGCCTCAGACGCGTCCTTAGAGACACCTAAAATGTCATAGTAATCTTTTTCTGCCATATATATCCCTCACAAGTTGATTTGGTTTAGTTATACCACAACTGGCAAATGAAAGTAAAAGCCAAAGTCCTCAAACGATGGCCTTTGGCTTCTACATTACTTTTGTCAACAGTTGAGATTACTTCTTGTCGTCAGGCGTTACATCCTTGAAGTCACCGTCAACGGTGTCACCATTGTTACCATTTTGGTTGTTGTTACCGTTGTTGGCACCACCATTATTCGGGTTAGCACCGCCCTGAGCGCCACCTTGGGCACCTTGAGCCTGCTTGTAGAGCTTGACACTAAGGTCTTGGATAACCTTATTCAAAGCATCCTTCTTAGCCTTCATGTCATCGAGGTTGCCGCTTTCCTTAGCCTTCTTCAGGTCATCACGGGCACTCTCAGCCTTCTTAATGTCTTCTTCAGGAACCTTGCCCTTAACTTCCTTCAGAGTCTTGTCGACTTGGAAGAGTTCTTGGTCGACTTCGTTCTTCAGGTCAACCTCTTCCTTCTTCTTCTTGTCGGCTTCGGCGTGTTCTTCGGCATCCTTCTTCATCCGTTCGATTTCTTCATCGGACAGGCCAGAGTTGGACTTGATAACGATCTTTTGTTCCTTACCAGTTCCCATGTCCTTGGCAGAAACGTTAACGATCCCGTTCTTGTCAATGTCGAAGGTAACCTTGATTTGTGGAACACCACGAGGAGCAGCAGGAATGTCCGTCAGTTGGAAGTTCCCTAAGGTCTTGTTGTCAGCTGCCATTGGCCGTTCACCCTGCAGAACGTGGATATCAACGGCGGATTGGTTATCAGCAGCAGTAGAGAAGATTTGACTCTTGGAAGTTGGAATAGTCGTGTTCCGGTCGATCAACTTAGTGAAGACCCCACCCATGGTTTCAATACCAAGGGACAGTGGAGTAACATCAAGCAGAACAACGTCCTTAACATCACCGGTCAGAACCCCACCTTGAATAGCAGCACCAAGGGCAACGGCTTCATCAGGGTTGATGGAGTGGTTAGGTTCCTTGCCAGTCAATTCCTTAACCATTTCTTGAACGGCTGGGATACGGGTTGAACCACCGTTAAGGATAACTTCGTCGATGTCGTCGAATGACAGGTCAGCATCCTTCAAAGCGTTCAGCACTGGTTGCTTCGTCCGTTCAACCAGGTCATTAGTCAATTGGTTGAATTGGGCACGAGTCAAAGTCTTTTCCAAGTGCAATGGACCATTTTCACCAGCGGAGATGAATGGCAAGCTGATTTGAGCTTCTTGAACACCAGAAAGGTCCTTCTTAGCCTTTTCAGCAGCATCCTTCAACCGTTGCAGAGCCATCTTGTCCTTAGAAAGGTCAACGCCGTGTTCTTCCTTGAAGCCATCGATTAACCAATCCATGATCTTTTGGTCGAAGTCGTCACCACCAAGGTGCGTATCACCGTTCGTAGAAAGGACTTGGAAGACACCGTCACCTAATTCCAGGATGGAAACATCGAAGGTCCCACCACCAAGGTCGTAAACCAGGATCTTTTCATCCTTGTCCTTCTTGTCCAGGCCGTAAGCCAAGGAAGAAGCAGTTGGTTCGTTGATGATCCGTTTAACATCCAAGCCCGCGATCTTACCGGCATCCTTAGTAGCCTGACGTTGAGCATCATTGAAGTAAGCTGGCACCGTAATAACGGCCTTGTCAACCGTGTCACCAATGTAATCTTCGGCGTACTTCTTCAGGTATTGCAGGATCATTGCGGAGATTTCTTGTGGAGTGTACTTCTTACCGTCCACTTCAACTGTGTAGCCGGCTTCACCCATGTGACTCTTAATGGAAGAAATCGTGTTAGGGTTCGTAATTGCTTGCCGCTTAGCAACTTCACCAACTTGAGTTTCGCCGTTCTTGAATGAAACAACGGATGGCGTTGTCCGGCTCCCTTCTGGGTTAGTGATAATCTTTGGTTCGTTACCTTCCATAACGGCAACGGCGGAGTTAGTAGTACCTAAGTCAATACCAATAATCTTATTGCTTGCCATAGTTTTATTCCCTCTTTTTTATAAAATTAAATCTAAGTTATTGTGCCACAACAACCATTGCTGGCCGTAAGACACGATCCTTAAGCTGGTAACCAGCCTGAAGAACTTGGACAACCGTATCAGCCTTTTGTCCTTCCTTAACCGGAACGGTTTGAACCGCCTGGTGAAGAGTTGGATCAAATGGTTTGCCCTCAGCTTCGATCTCGGTAATCCCGTGATCGGTTAATGCATTGATCAGGTGGTCATGAACCATCTGAATACCCTTCTTCAGTTGCTTGCCATTCTCGTCGGTGACCTCAATCGTCAATGCCCGCTTGAGGTTATCCAAGACTGGCAGGACTGACTTGGCCAGGTCTTGACCATCGTACTTCAGAAGTTGGGCCTGTTCCTTCTTGAACCGGGTCGTCATGTTTTGAATCTCGGCCTCGGCACGAAGGTACTTGTCATCCTTGTCATCCAGTTGCTGCTTAAGGTCCTTGATTTGGGCTTTTAATTCATCAACCTGACTGGTTGCTGATTCTTTTTTATCTTTATCATCTTTTTTAGGTGCCTGCTGAGCAGTTGTTTTGGTCTTGTCTTCAGACTGCTGAGCCTGCTTTTCGTTTTTCTTTTCTGCCAATTAACTCGCCTCCTATGAATCATAGTAATGCCGATAAAAGTCTAACAGACGCTTGGCCAGTTCCTGACGAAAGGCATTTACTAAACCAATTGTCCGCGAGTACGGCATCCTGGTCGGTCCGAGCACGGCAATGATTCCCTTGCCATACTGGTCAACATCATAGGTTGCCGTAATCAAACTATAATTATCGAGCACCTTGTCTTTTGAAATCTCGGATCCGATACGAACGTTGACCCCGTCACCGGCTTTACCGGTATCGAGCAGGTGTGAAAGCTCATCATCATGATCCAACAGACGATACATGGTCTGCAACGCCTGCGGGTCCCGGGTATTCGAGAAATCCAACAGGTTTAATCGGCCGCCGATAAAGAACTGCTCGCGAGCAGCCTTTGATACGACGTTGTCAAAGAGATCCAGGAAGCCATCCGCACTGTGCATGTAGTGCATGATCCGTAACGGAATATCGTCATTCAGCCGTCTCATAACATCGGCTAATGGTAGCCCAACCAGCTGGTCATTGATCATCCGGATCACGGCCTGCAAGGCATCCAAGTCGAGATTGCGCGGCAGCGTAAATGCCTGACTCTCAACATCCCCGCTATCCGTTACCAGAATGGCAATAACTTTATGGTTGCCAAGCGGTACGAGGCGAAAACCGCTGAGCCGGACATCCACCTGCTCAGGCTTAAGGGTAAACGCCGTGTACGAGGTAAGATTTGATAAAATATCAGCCGAGTGCGAGATGATCTCATCAATCTTTTGAAAACTCGTACCTAGCGAGTTTTGAATAACAACCAGGTCATTGTCCGTCACCGCCTTTGGGTCCAGGAGGTGGTCAACGTAGTAACGGTAGCCCTTCTTGGAAGGAAGCCGGCCGGATGAGGAATGCTCCTTCAAGATCAAGCCCGCCTTTTCCAAGACGGCCATCTCGTTACGCACCGTCGCAGAACTCACCTTAAATGGCAAGTCCTCCGCCAGATGCCGTGACCCCACCGGTTGACCAGTCAACGTGTATTGACGTACAATCGCTTGCAGGATCTTGTTTTGACGCTGTGTTAGCATTTTTATCACTTCCCCTTTTAGCACTCTTTAGGGTCAAGTGCTAAACACACTGTATAATATACCAATCAGGGCCTTAAAAGTCAAGAAATGTCAAAATAATTGTCAAAATAATTTGTAAGGAGATTTTCTAGCAATGAGTAACGATGATCACCGCTATATTCAGCCCCATAACGCGAAGGAGGCCATGGAGGTCATCCAGCGGCTCTTCAATAAATACCGCAACGCCCCGCTGACCAACGAGCTACTCGCCTACCACAATAACCTGGTTTACCGCCTGCAGTCCGATATCAAGGAGGCCGCTCAGAAGGAAGGCAATCCGGACCGGCTCAAGGAAATCGATCAGATGACCGACATCATGCGGTCCTGGACCAACCTCAAGCTGACCGGTCATCCCTTCAATGGTAAAATGCGCCACTTCCGTCTGGTTACGGATGACGGTCCCAAGTTCAAGCGCCGGGTCCACAAGATCCACCAGGACGGCGGCCACCGGGCAAGTCGCCACTAATATTATTACTAAATCAAATTACGCCTACCCAGCAGAAAACTCTGAGTAGGCGTATTTTCATATCATCACTATGTCAAACTGACTAGCCGTTGCCGCAATGTCTCAACAACATCCCCGACCAACACCGGCTTAAATTTCCGTGAGAAGATCCCTAGGAACTTCAGCAAGGGCACGTTACGCGTCATCTTATCTTTGCGTCCGGCACCATACACTAGGGTCGGTTCAACGTAGGCCAACGGAACCGAACTCTCCTGAAGGTATGCGATGAGTTCCTTTTTCACCGTGGTAAACTTCTTTGGGCCCAGGATTCCACCGATGAAGCCCATCGCCTTCGCATGCCGCTTTTCCGCCACGGCCCGCATCACGTGAGCGGACTGCTGGTTCAGTTTGATAAACTCCTGGGGGTCATTGCTCGGTGCCCCCACGAAATCCACGATGTAATCGATCGTATCCGGAATTGCATCAAGGACGGCCTGCTCATCGGTCACATCGGCCTTAGTCCTTCGTGAACCATCACCACGTGCGGCGTAGACTCGAAGGTGAAAGTACCGCCCTTGCTGGTAAAGCCGAACTTCTGATAGAAGCCCTCCACCTGCTTCTGGAACTCAATCTCGATCGGCTTGCCGGGAAAATTATCCCTGATCGTCTCCATGACCCTGCTGAGTAACTGGCGGCCAACACCCCGGCCTCGGATCTTGCTGCTGGTGACCACCCGGCCAAAGAAAACCTTAGCCCCGTCATCAATCGGGTAAACCCGTGCATAGGCCACCACATTCCCGTCGTCATCCTGGTCAAAGATGTGGATGGCCTGGGGATCCCGAGTATCGACCTCTTGGTAGACCCGGTCCTGGCCCACCACGAAGTTTGCCGTTCGCAGGTAATAAATCTGGTACAGTTCTGCAGTTGTCAGCTCCGCAAATCGCTTAACCTTCCATGTCATTTTCATCGTTTCCTCCAAAAAGCAGTGTGTTTATTTCCATCACGTCATTAAAGATCTTTTCCTGCTGGCCGATAGAAAGGCTTGCTAGTAGCCCGGCCACCTGCTGATTTGAACGGTCGTTTACCTGCTCGAAGATCTCCTGGCCGTGTGCCGTTAGCTGGAGTTCCACGGATCGCATGTCCTGCTTTGACCGCTTCTTAGAGATGATTCCCTTTTTCTCCAGCTGTTTAATGATCCGACTGGTATAACTTTTGTCCAGGCCGAGACACTTAGAAAGCATCATCGGGGTCACCGGCGCATTCTCGGCGATTTCAATCAGCACCCGTCCCTCCGGATAGGTCATATCCATGTCGAAGGTGTGCTTGTTTAGGATCCCAAGTGCCTGGGTGTACTGGCGGTTAAACCGTCTGATCATGTTTATCTGTTGTGTCGATAGCATTGTTGGCCCTCCCTTGTGCATATACATTATCAAAGATAGTGGCTAAAGTCCACTATATTTAAAAAACAAATCAATTGCGATTCCCAGTTTACATATACCAAAGTCGATATATAATATATATCGAATTAGATATATTGGAGGCATTCATATGAACTGGTGGGTTATTATTGCAACCTTCATCGCCGTTAACCTGGACTTTTTCTTCATCCTATTGCTATTACTAAGAAGGTTTAAGCTGCGTGACGTTATCCTCGGCTACCTGCTGGGGGTCCTCATCCTCGTGGCAGCCAGTTACTTTGCCGGACAAATTCTGGCAATGTTGCTTCCCGAGTGGCTACTGGGAGTCCTGGGGATTTTGCCAATCTGGATGGCCCTGCACGACAATGACGAAGATCCCAGCAACGAGGACCGTCACAATCCGATCATCACAGTCCTGGTCACGTACCTCTCCGTATGTGCCGGCTGTAACCTCTCCATCTTTTTGCCGATCCTAACCGGGGTTAGTTTCGCCCACTTCCTAGAAGTATTGCTCTTTGTCGGCATTTTTACGATAATTATAGTATGCTTATTAAAACTGGTCGGTGAGATTCCAGTCGTCAGTCACTTCATGACCAAGTACAGTGAAATCCTGATGAAAGTTGTCTACATCGGGGTCGGTCTTTACGTATTCTGGGACAGCGGTCTGATCAGTCACCTAATTAATCTGATATAGGAGTGAACTCTTCGTTGGAAATAAGTGATGACCTAATCAATGAAGCTACTAAAATCTACAAGGTGTTGAGCAACAGTACCCGGATCAAGATCCTGTACTTCCTTCGCTACCAGGACAATGATGCTTCGGTCAACGAGATTGTCCAAGCGCTGGGAATTGCCCAACCCGTTATTTCGAAACAATTGGGGATCCTGCGGCGCTACCAGCTGGTGCGAAACCATAAGGAAGGCACCAAGGTCTTCTATATTCTCGACGATCCCCACGTGGTCGAAATGGTGGACGACATGTTAAATCACGTCCGTCACGAAATCAAGGGATTGCCACACCCGAAAAATTTATATTAAACAGGAATGCCACCCGGCTATTAGATAGAAGCGGGTGGCATTTTTAATTAAATTACACAAATTTTCAATAGATCCGTTTACTTACCCAGCGATTAATTTCGCCGTAGATCTCCCATTTGCGACTGGGCTCATTCAGAATCTCGTGCATGAGAAACGAGTAAACGTGGAGCTCCTTATCCGGCGAAGAGATTTCGGCATAAGCTTTCAGTGCATCACGGTAGGAAAGGAGGCCATCTGCCTGGCCCTGCAGGTAAAGGATGGGATCAACAATCTGGTCGATATGGTCACGAAGGTAAACGGCACCCTGGTAGAGGACATTTTCAATTCCCACCGTCAGCTGGTGGAGAACCTGCGGGTTATGCTTGTACTTCTCAACCACCCGCTGATCAGTGACCAGGCCTTCGCCAATCGAATTGGGAATGACCTTCTTTTCGTCACCGGAAACCGGCAGTGCCTTAGCCATCCCAATCTCCTGGTCCTCAAGCAGCGAAACCGGATCAGTAACCACCAGGCCATCAACGGTATGCGGGTACTTGGCCCCGTACAGGAGGACCGTCTCCCCACCCATACTGTGCCCGAGGATAAAGGTGGGCAGGTTCGGGTACTTGGCCTTGACCTGGTCGACCATTATCTTGAGATTGTCCGACAAGTCATCTGGTGAGGCAAGGAACCCTCGTTCACCATCAGAACCGCCATGACCGAGCTGGTCGTAACGAAAAACGTTGTTATCATGTTTGACCAGGTAACTGGCAAGCGGGTCAAAACGGCCGGAGTACTCCGCCAGGCCGTGCGAAATAATAATATTGGCCTGTGGGGTTGCGGCAAGGTTCGTTCGCGTCAGGATCTTTAATCTGGGAGTTGCGGAGTCGATCTTCTCGACTACTTCATCACCATAGAAACTCATACAGGGTTCCCTCCTTAATCTTTTTTCCGTGATTAGAAATCACAATCTTATTGTATGAGTTTCAGTCATCAATATAAAGCGCTTACATTGTGAGCAAGTCAACAATAGCGTTGAATTTGTTACAGCCCTAAGTACCGGTAAGTTTAATGAGATTGTGAATAACTTGGTCCTTGGTTTTGAGTAGGCTAACCTGCTTTACCGTTTTTGCCTAAAGGATCTTGATGAAATTCAAACATACTTGCTCCAATCGATCTGGTACAAGCTGCCGTGAAACAATCTGCAAAAAGCATAAAGGGGTGCTGAATGATGACAGCCAAGGTTAGACTATGGTCTCGCAGCCCTTTCAAACCTAATTAAGTAAAATTACAAAGTCTTTTTATTTGAAAGCGATTTTATATGTACTATACTTAGGCCGTATTAGATATTTGGGAGGTTTTTGTATGGCAAGGAATAAAGCAAAATTAGCAAGAGGCCTAGCAGCGCTGGTCCTCTTGCTTGGTAACCTCAGCCTGGCCGCTCCGGTTATGGCCGATATCGATACCGGTAATCAGCCGGTCCAGCAGATCCAGGTACAGAATCGACAAGCAACTGATTCTAGCAGCTCACAACAGAGCACTTCGTCCGACCAAACAGGTCAACAGGCGCAGGCTCCTCAGCAGACACCCGCAACTAACGAGAATGTTCAGCAGACTGACAACCAGTCGGCACATGAAATTGCTGCGGGCATCAAGAACGGTAGCATCAATGACCAGGCCTTAGTTAACCATGTCTACCAGCATATTGACCAAACTAATGGTCAGTTAAATAATGTTATTTACACTGATCCGCAAAATGCTCAGAAGCAGGTTAATGACTTGCAGAAAACACCAGCGGATAATAAGCCATTTTATGGCGTGCCGATTCTGATCAAAGGCTTAGGCCAATCCTACAAGGGTTACCCTAACACTAATGGCTTGCCTTACCTTAAGGGAAATACGTATCACTTCACGAACAGTTTTGTTAAAAAGCTTCAGGACATGGGCTTTGTTATTGTAGGTCAGACAAATTACCCTGAATTAGGTCTAATTAATATCACTAATTCAAACCTGAACGGTGTTGCACATAATCCGTGGAACCTTGATCACAATACTGGTGGTTCATCCGGTGGTGCCGTGGCGAGTGTTGCAGCGGGCATCGTCCCAATTGCCACTGGAAACGATGCCGGTGGTTCATTAAGAATCCCCGCTTCCTGGACGGGTGTAATTGGTCTTAAGCCAACTCAGGGACTGATTACTGGTGATTCAATGACTCCTTCTGTTGTCAACTTTGCGGATACGCGGGATATTACCGATACGGCAACCCTTCTTCAGGGGTTAATGAATCCACGTCATGCTCAACAGTTGCTCCAGCCTATGCCTACGAACCTAAAGCAGGTAAAGATTGCCTACTCGCTCGTTTCACCAGTGGGAACTCCGGTCAGCCAGGATGCTAAAAACGCGGTCCTCAAGGCAGTGGCTTTCCTGCGCGCCCAGGGCTTTAATGTTGTAGAACAAAACAGTCCCGTTGATGGGGTTAAGATGATGCAGACTTACTATTTAGGCGCGTTAGATGACGGTTCAGTCGCCAATTACCTAGCCCAGCAAAAGCTGCACCGAAACTTAACCGCAGACGATGTAACCAATGGTAACGTCAGTCCGATGACCTATGCCTTATATGAGGCCAGTCGCAAGGCACCTCGCAGCGTTAGTCAGCAGTTCAGAAACGAGTTGAATTTGGTCAACCAACAGATGACAGCCTTTCACCAGCAGTATCCTATCTACCTGACGCCAACGACTGCCACAACAGCACCATTGAACAGTGATCCGGCTTACCTGCCAGAATATGTTGCCAAGATGATGAAGATTAAGGACCTGCCATTTAATCAGCAGATGCAATTAATCTACGACTCATGGCTCCATGGTCTCAGCAAAACACCATTTACGCAATTAGCAAACCTTTCTGGTGATCCGGCCTTGAGTCTGCCAATTTACGTGAGCGCAGCTGGTCTGCCACTTGGTGTTCAACTAGAAGGTGGAAAAGGTGATGACTTCCTACTGCTAGCCTTAGGGAAGCTATTCGAGGACAATCACCAGTTCATTTTCTTAAACCAATACCGCCAGCAGCAAAAGGATCAAAAGAACAACAGTCAGCAACAAAAGGACACCATTAATAATGGGACCAGGACTAGTAGTCATAGCGAAGCCCCTACGGCACAAACGCCAGCAACTGGTACTCCTGCTTCTGCCGGTTCACAAACGGTAGCAACAGGTGTATCAAGAATGACTAACGACCAAACTTCCACGTCTGCTAAGGCAACAACTACTCCGCAAAAGCTAGCAACGACACAGGAAAAGCCGTTGCTTCATCAAAACTCACTTAAGGAACAAGAGCACGTTCACACTCAGGTGCAAACAAGTAAGGGTGGCCAGTCAACCTTACCGCAGACCGGGAATAATAGTATCGTCCTCACTATGGCCAGTGGGGTAATCTTACTTACGCTTATCATTTGTGGTACTGAAATCGAATTAAGAAAAAAGTTTTAAGCACGTAAGATCTTCACATTTTTATATAGTAAGATGAATTTAACTCATAACGGGGAATTTGCCTTAATCTTCAAACTCCCCGCTATGGGTTTATTTTTTGCGTTCCAATCTGATCACGTGAGATTACTAAACAAAAAACGGTTTCATGTATAATTGAGCTGAAAGAGTCTATTAAATGGAGGGGACCCACGATGCTTAATGTTAAAAATATAAATACATACTATGGCCGTAAACTTGCCATTAAGAATGCCTCATTTACCGTTTCTCCCGGAGAAATCGTTGGCCTGATTGGGCCGAATGGTGCCGGCAAGACCACCATCATGAAGACCCTACTCGGCCTCACCAAGTTCACCGGCAGCATTACCTTCGATGGTCAGCAGATTACCGCTAGTAATCACAAGTACCTGGTTAACGTGGGCGCCCTGATCGAGAATCCTGCAATCTACCCATTTTTGTCAGGGAAGGAGAACCTGGCGCTCTACTCACGGGACAAGGATGATCTTAATCGGTTAATCAAGCGGTTGGGGATGACCGCCTACATTGACCGGCCCGCCAAATCCTATTCGATCGGGATGAAGCAGAAGCTCGGCATTGCCCTGGCCCTATTGAACAATCCAAAATTGGTTATCCTCGATGAACCAATGAATGGCCTGGATGTTGAAGCCACCATCTCAATCCGCAAAATCATTCATGAATATGCTGTGCATGGAACGGCTTTTCTCATCTCCAGCCACGTCTTGAGTGAATTGCAAAAGGTGATGACCTCGGTAATTATCCTCAATCACCGAGAGATTGTCATGGACGTGCCAATTGACAAGTTTCAAAATACCAAGATCAGCCATTACCGGCTGAAGACAACCGCGGACGACAAGCAAGTCCAAGATCTGCTGCATGCCAACAATTTGCCATTTGAATACCGAGATAAATCTTTGATCATTAGGACCCAAGATACTGCCCCAATCCAGCAACTGCTGTGCCAGCATCAGATCCTGCTCACCGAGCTATCGCCGATCCGCAAAACCTTTGAGCAGGCAATCGTCAACGTCTTAGAAAAGAAACGGGGGGCTGAATGATGAAAATAATATTCTCTCATGAGTTATATAAAATGGCCCACCAGCATTCTTCATGGCTCGCCTTCATCATTTTGTTTGGCTTAATGATTTATTCCGCCATTCCAATTGCTTATATCAATAAAAATCTGATTTCTCAAGGCTTTGGGTCCGGCCAATGGGTAATCATTATCATGATCGCATTAAGCGCCAACCTCGTTGCGATGGAGTTCCGTAACAATACAATGGCTACCCTGCTTTACAAGAGCCCCAATCGGCAATCGGTCTTCCTGGCAAAGTTGATGACCCTCGTCCTCTACAGCCTTTTACTCTTGTTGGCTAGCTTTTTCTTTGCACTTATTATCAAGCTCCTATTCGTCAACGATAAGTTTAGCTGGAGAATCATCTACCATCAACATTCCCTAATCACCGATCTCGTTATTAACCTAGCTGGGGTGGCCCTCTACCTGATGTTCAGTATCACCCTCTCACTGATGCTAATCTCAATGATCAAATCCAGTGCGGTCGTGATCGTCATCGGGCTGTTCGTCGGCTTCTTGGGTGCACCAATTTCCGCGTTTGTGATGGATGCCCTGCCCGGCTTGGCCAACGTCTTGGCGTGGAATCCATTTAACATGATCAACATCATCGTTCAGCTTGCCAACCCAAGCATTCACCAAGTCAGTGCGCTGACTAATGGTGAACTGGTCGCCGGCAACCTGATCTACACCCTGCTCTTCCTCCTGATCGGCTTATGGACCTTCAAGAAACGGAATTTCTAGAAAGAAGGATCGGCAATCATGTATACACAACTAAAGCAAGAGCTATATAAACTAAATCACCGCAAGCTGCCCTGGATCATTATCACCCTCATGCTCTTTTTTATGATCATCATCGGCCTGGCGATGGGCCGGACCTACAGCAACCTCTTGGTGATGACCTGTTACGATTCAAGCACCATCATCATGCTTATCCTGGTCATCGTCGGTTCCACCATCTTTTCAATGGAGTTTCAGCACGGGACGATCATCCCCTTAATATACCGGTCAAGCAGCCGGTCGGCGGTATTCTTCGCTAAGTTCATCACTCTTTTTCTCTACGATCTTGTCCTGCACATCGCCGCAATGATCCTGACGGTGCTACTAAACATTGCCCCGATCATCAACGCCCCCGTTTCCTGGACCGCAATCTATAAGTACCACCAGCCATTGGTCGTCAACATGTTTATGAACACCGGGGTCGACCTGATCACGTCAACGCTGATTATCAGCCTGATTTGCCTGACCTCATGCCTGATCAACTCCAACACTGCAGTTATCGCCATCAACGCCCTGATCATCTTCATGGGCAGCGACCTATCCTCCAGTTTATTGCTGGCCCACGTCGGTCCCAGCAGCATTGTTCGCTGGAACCCATTTAACATGCTCAACCTTACGACCCAGTACTATAACTACGCGACCTACCACGTCACGTCCATGCTCTCCAATGCCCAGCTATTGACGGGAACCCTTTGCTACACGGTAGTCTTCCTCCTGCTGGCCTACTGGGCTTTCGGTCGGAAGAAATTCTGATAGACTAATCAATTTGAGGATTAGGGCGTTATCCATATCAATGGGCCATCTGAAAGGATGCCCTTTTTTATACCTCCAAATCGAACTTTTCATTTCTAATTCCGGTATACATTTGTACTAAAATGATCTACTATATAGATGAATATCTATGTAAGGGAGGAAAGTAAATGGATTATCAAGAATTAGCAGACCTGCTAAAGGTTGTCGCGGAACCGAATCGACTCAAGATCCTCGAAATGCTTTCCTGTGGTGAGATGTGCGCTTGTGATATTCTCGATCACTTTGATTTCACCCAGCCTACCCTCTCCCACCATATGAAGGTGCTGGAAAATAATGGATTGGTCACTGTAACCAAGAAGGGCAAGTGGCACCACTACTCGTTGAATCAGGAAAAGGCCGCACTGATTATCAATGGACTGACGAAGACCCTATCCGATACCGAAGATTGCATTTGCAAGCACGCGAATAAGAAATGCTAATCCTTTTATTTTTGATCCTTACATAGACGATTATCTATATATTAGGAGGGGTTACTATGCATACATCAAAGAACTTATCAATCATGGATCGTTATATGACTCTCTGGGTATTTCTGGCCATGGCGCTAGGAATCTTGAGTGGTTTCGTCTTCCCGTCATTGCCTAAGCTGATCAACAGTTGGTCAGTGGGCACGACCTCTATCCCGATCGCGATTGGGCTGATCCTCATGCTGTATCCACCGTTGACCAAGGTTAATTACGAGAAAATGGGCGACGTCTTTCGAGACAAGAAAGAGCTGACCTTCTCCCTGATCCAGAACTGGGTTATCGGTCCTCTTCTGATGTTCGCCCTGGCAATCATTTTCCTGCGGAACTATCCAAACTACATGATCGGCCTCATCATGATTGGCCTGGCCCGTTGCATTGCGATGGTCATCGTGTGGAATGAGCTGGCCCACGGGAACAATGACTACGCGGCGGGACTAGTCGCCTTGAACTCCCTTTTCCAGATCATCTTCTACTCAGTCTACGGCTACCTCTTTATCAGCGTCCTGCCGAAACTCTTCGGCATTCAGACCCAGACCGTCAACATCACAATGGGCGAGATTGCCAAAACCGTCTTCATCTATCTTGGAATTCCGTTCATCCTTGGGATCGGCTCGCGTTACCTGATCATCAACACCAAGGGCCGGGACTGGTTCGAAGACAAGTACGTTCCCAAGATCAGCCGCATTACCACTTGGGCCCTACTCTTCACCATCGTTGTCATGTTCTCTGTCAAGGGCGCCCAGGTCGTCCAATTGCCGCTTGACGCAGTGCGGATCGCCATCCCACTCCTGCTCTACTTCGTCCTGATGTTCTTCATCACCTTCTGGATTGCAAAGAAGACCGGAACCAACTACTCGATCTCTGCAACGCAGTCCTTCACCGCCGCCAGTAACAACTTCGAACTCGCCGTGGCGGTAACCGTCGGGATCTTCGGGCTGAACTCTGGTGAAGCCTTTGCGGCGGTCATCGGTCCAATGGTCGAAGTACCAGTGATGATCCTATTGGTTGATGTCGCGCTCTGGATTAAGAGGAGATTCTACTAATTATGAAAAAGATATACTTCCTATGCACGGGTAATTCCTGTCGCAGTCAAATGGCAGAAGGCTATGCCAATGTCCTGCTCAAGAGGCAGTACGAGTGCCGCAGTGCCGGTGTCGAAACCCATGGCTTGAACTCCTATGCCGTCGAGGCGATGGCCGAGGACGGAATTGACATCAGCCAGCAAAAGTCCACGTTAATCGACCCAGACTACTTCAATTCTGCCGACCTGATTGTGACCCTGTGCGGTGATGCACGCGACCGTTGCCCAGTAATCCCTCCTCAGGCGCAGAGCATCCACTGGCCTTTGCCAGACCCGGCCAAGGCTACAGGGACGCATGAGCAAAAGATGACTGTCTTTCGCCAGGTGCGTGACGAGATCAAAAAGCTGGTTGCCGGGCTAGCTTAACAATGCTAAAACCCCATGGTTGGGATCTTAACCAATCACGGGGTTTATTTTAGTATCTTGGAGTATTTATTCTTAGTCTTGCATCCCCTGTAAACCGATGTTGGCGTTGGCAAACTTCGATGGGTCCGCAACAATTTCAGCGATCAGCTTGGCGACAGCCTTCCGTGAAACGCCGGCACCGTGCATCATTGTTCCCTTAGGTGTCAACACCGATTTTAAAATGTAGGATTTCACCGGTTTAAAAATGTAGTTTTTCACCGATTTGTTTCTGTTGTCTGTTGTTCTTGATAGTCTTTCATTCGATATGATTTTCCAGTAATTTTGAATATTTCAGAATGGTGAACTAAGCGATCTAAGATCGCATTCGCAATTGTTGGATTAGAGAATGTTTGACCCCACTTGGATAGTGGAATATTAGTGGTAATGATTGTTGATTTCTTTTCATATCGACGAGCTATTAACTGGAAGAAAAGATCTGATCCCAAATCGTCAATAGGTAGATAGCCTATTTCATCAATAATCAAAAGCTTATAACGACTGTAGTTTTTTAATATTGCATCAAGACGATTTTCTTGGTGGGCAAGTTTGAGCCGTTCAATTAGTTCATGACAATTGACAAAATAAGTACTGAGATGATTCCTACAGGCCTCCATTCCTAATCCAGTTGCTAAGTGCGTTTTGCCAACTCCTGAAGACCCGATGAATAAGATATTTTGTGCTAACGAAACAAAATTCATCGATTTTAAGTTCATGATACGGTTTTTATCAACCG
Organism: uncultured Lactobacillus sp.; assembly: GCA_945971245.1. GTDB lineage: Bacteria > Bacillota > Bacilli > Lactobacillales > Lactobacillaceae > Limosilactobacillus. The sequence continues at coordinate 194 of CAMFOZ010000018.1, read as the reverse complement.
AAGGTTGAAAGTTAAAGTCAAAATCATTCAAGCCTTTGTCGTAAGGAAAGTGTGCAATATGAATGGACATTTTAGCTGATCGTTCAGTTCGATATGTGATTTCTTTTGCAGTTAGCTGTTCTAGAGCTTCTGCTAATGATAAATCATTATTATTCAAGTAATTTGGCAAATATTCTTTGATTGCAGTCAGCTTG
>CAMFOZ010000017.1 GCA_945971245.1 uncultured Lactobacillus sp. | reverse complement strand
TTGAAGAAGGTCCCACGCCTGGGGCCAAAGTCTTACCAGCAAGCGGTCGGCTTTCTGCGGATCCCGGCCGGTGAGAACCCGCTGGATAACACGGATGTTCACCCGGAGAGCTACGGGATCGCTACGAAGATCATGAACGATACTGGCATTGCGATCGGGGACCTCGGGACGGCAGCGGCAACGCAACGGCTGACTAAGGTCAATCCCGCCGACTACACAACCGCTAAGGCCGGTGAGGAAACGGTGAAGGACATTATCGACTCCTTGAAGAAGCCGGGGCGTGATCTCCGTGATAACATGCCAACCCCGTTGCTTCGGCATGACGTCATGACCATTGAGGACCTGAAACCGGGGATGAAGCTCCAGGGAACGGTCCGGAACGTGGTCGACTTCGGGGCCTTCGTCGATATTGGTGTCAAACACGATGGTCTGGTGCACGTCTCCAAGATGAGCAAGAAGTTTATCCGTGATCCACGGACCGTCGTGGCGGTCGGTGACATTGTCGATGTCTGGATCGATAACGTTGACCTCAAGCGGCAGCGGATCCAGTTGACGATGATTGCACCGAAGAAGGCTGTCAATGAATAATCAAGAATTGCAGAAGTTAACAGAGAAATGGTCGTTGGAATACTTTCAACGGCCTTTTCTACACCAGATTGTCTTTAATCGCCGGTTGAAGACGACGGGCGGTCGCTACCATCTTGCTGACCACCACATCGATATCAACCCACTGATGTACACGGAGTTTGACCTGGAGAATCTGCGGAAGGTTGTCCTCCACGAATTGTGCCATTACCACCTCCATTTGACGGGGCAGGACTACCGTCACCGCAGCGTCGCCTTTCGAAGTCTGCTAGCGCGGGTGGGTGGCTCTCGGTATGCGCCACCGACCAGTAAGGCCCATCGTCGCCAAGCCCGGTGGATTTATCAGTGCCAGGGTTGTGGGGCACTGATTGCCCGGCAACGGCGGTTTAATACAGCCCGATATGTCTGCCGCCGGTGCGGAAATCATTTTAAATTAATTAATTTAAAAAAGTAGTTGCCAAAGGGAAATGCGTTTGCTATAATAATTCATGTTGATGAGATATGCGGCCGTGGCGGAACTGGCAGACGCGTAAGATTAAGGATCTTATGGTCGATTATGACCGTGGAGGTTCAAGTCCTCTCGGCCGCACTACTAAAACACCTAGTCATTTGACTGGGTGTTTTTTTATTTTTAAAATTTAGGGATGTCTAATATTAAAGGTTCATTGAACATTTAACGATTTTCTTGTCTTCTACATATTGTAAGCGCTATACTAGTTATGAAACTTGCTTTATGAGGAGGATTTTTTAATGGATGCAGATATCAAATGGTTAGACGATCCGGAGACTTTCCGGGTCAACCAGCTTCCTGCGCACAGTGACCATCACTACTATGGCAACTATGCAGAGTGGGCAGCCGGCGATAGTCGCTTTACACAGTCCCTCGATGGTCAGTGGCAATTCAAGTTTGCCAAGACTCCCCAAGAACGGTTACACGGTTTCTATGAATTGGATCAGGACACTACGGATTTTGATTCAATCACGGTGCCGAGTGAAATCGAGCTGAATGACTATGCTCAAAATAACTACATCAATACCTTGATCCCATGGGAAGGGAAGATCTATCGGCGGCCGGCATATGCGCTGAGTGCTGATGATGACCAGGCGGGTTCCTTCAGTACTGGGGCCGACAACACGGTTGGCATGTACCGGAAGACCTTTGACCTGGACCCTACCCTGCGTGGTAAGGCCGTCCGGATTCGCTTCGAAGGGGTTGAACGGGCCATGTACGTTTGGCTCAACGGTCACTTTATCGGTTATGCCGAAGACAGCTTTACCCCGTCCGAGTTTGACCTGACCCCATACATCCAGGACGAGGGGAATGTGCTGGCCGTTGAAGTCTTCAAGCACAGCACCGCTTCCTGGATCGAGGACCAGGACATGTTCCGCTTCTCCGGGATCTTCCGGAGTGTCAGCCTGCTGGCCCAGCCCGTCACCCACGTCGAGGACATGACGATCCGTCCAGTAGTTGCGGACAACTTCAAGGATGCGCAGTTTAACATCAACCTTAAGCTTGCTGGTGAAGAGACTGGCGATGTGCGGATCATAGTTAGGGATGTCGATGGTAACAACTTGTTGGACCAAACCCAGCCGGTAGCTGCCAATGTCGACCTGAATAGCATCGACTTTAAGAATGTCCATCTCTGGGATAACCACGATCCGTACCTCTACCAACTCCTGGTGGAGATTCGTGACGAGCAAGGTCAGCTGGTGGAACTGGTGCCATACCGGTTCGGCTTTCGGCGGATTGAGATCAGCGATGACCACGTAGTCCTGCTCAACGGTAAGCGGCTGATCATCAACGGGGTCAACCGGCACGAATGGGATGACCACCGTGGCCGGGCCATTACAATGGAAGACATGGAAAAGGACATTGCTACCTTCAAGGAGAACAATATCAATGCCGTCCGGACGTGTCACTACCCAGACCAGGTTCCGTGGTACTATCTCTGTGACCAAAACGGGATTTATATGATGGCGGAGAACAACCTTGAATCCCACGCCACCTGGCAGAAGATGGGCGCCATTGAACCATCCTATAATGTTCCTGGATCGGTCCCGCAGTGGAAGGAAGCCGTGGTCGACCGGGCCCGGAGCAACTACGAGAACTTCAAGAACCACACGGCGATCCTCTTCTGGTCATTGGGGAATGAATCGTTTGCTGGTGACAACCTGGCAGCTATGAACAAGTTCTACAAGGAGCACGATGACAGCCGCCTGACCCACTACGAGGGCGTTTGCCATACCCACGACTACAGCCAGCAGATCCCAAGTCTGGATCCAAAGAGCTATCTGCCGGCCGGGGGTACTAAGGACTACCGTAACCAGATCTCTGACGTGGAGAGCTGGATGTACCTACCACCAAAGCAGGTGGAGGAATACCTGAAGAACAACCCTGACAAGCCATTCATGGAGTGTGAGTACATGCACGACATGGGGAACTCCGACGGGGGCATGGGTTCCTACATCAAGCTGCTCGACAAGTACCCACAATACTTCGGCGGTTTTATCTGGGACTTTATTGACCAGGCAATTGCGGTCAAGGACCCGATCAGTGGTAAAGAGGTCATGCGCTACGGCGGTGACTTCGATGATCGGCACTCTGACTACGAATTCTCGGGTGACGGCCTGATGTTTGCGGACCGGACACCAAAACCAGCAATGCAGGAGGTACGGTACTACTATGGCTTACACAAATAAATTACACGTCATTTACGGCGACGGCGCCCTCGGGGTTGCTGGTGATGATTTCCATTATATTTTCAGTTACGAACGTGGCGGCTTGGAATCGCTGAAGATTAAGGGGAAGGAATGGCTCTACCGGGTCCCAACCCCAACCTTCTGGCGGGCCACGACCGATAACGACCGGGGTAGCGGCTTTAACATCCGCTCAGCCCAGTGGGTAGCGGCCGATCTCTTCCAGAAGTGCGTCGGGATTGACTTGACCGTTGGCGACCACCACTTTGACGAATTACCGGTAGCACCTAAGACGAACGACTTTGGTGGCACTGAAGAGGCTGATGGGGTCGTCATCAGCTACACCTTTGAGACCCTGACGACGCCGGCTACTCACGCCACGGTCACTTATGATGTCCAATCTGATGGCCAGATCAAGGTCGGCGTCCGTTATACCGGGAAGGCCGGCCTGCCAGAGCTGCCTGTCTTTGGTCTGCGGATGATCATGCCGACGGAAGCTACTGGTTTTACCTACGAAGGCCTGTCGGGCGAAACCTACCCAGACCGGATGGCGGGTGCCCAGCACGGTACCTTTAAGGTAGACGGTTTGCCAGTTGCTAAATACCTGGTTCCGCAGGAGAATGGGATGCACATGGATACGGACTGGGTTGAGATTACCCGGAACACCACCCAGAACAATGCTGACCATGACCGGACACCATTCAGTCTGAGGGTTGCCAAGGATGATCAGCCGATCAACTTCAGCTGTCTGCCATATACGGCCGAGGAACTAGAAAACGCGACCCACATTGAGGAGTTACCATTGGCTCGGCGTACGGTCCTAGTAGTTGCTGGCGCTGTTCGTGGTGTCGGTGGCATCGACAGTTGGGGCGCTGATGTTGAAGAACAATATCATATTCCAGCTGATAAAGATATTGAGTTTTCTTTTATTTTGAATGCTAAATAAAAAAATATTTATGAAAAAATGCAAACACCGCGGTTTTGGGAGAATTACTCTCCAAAACCGCGGTGTTTTAGGCTTTGTCGCACGTCAGCCTTGTTTGAATTTAAAAGAAAAAAGTTATTAGAATTTAGTTTAACGTTTTACCAATTTACGATATAATATTACCATGCTTTTGTGACTTGGTGTTTTTAGTATTTAAAATTAATACCCTATAAACTTATTTTTTGATTATCCGCTATTTTAGTCTCTTTATTTGTTAAGTTATCAGTAGATTAATTGCTATTATTAGCGTTGACAGTCCGTGAAGTTGTTGCTATTTTCAATAAGGAATAAGTTAATAAATTTTTATTTTCTTTGGTTAGTTTATGGAAGAAACCGTAAATTACTTAAGAATCTTAAATCTTTTTGTTAATTTAGGAGAATTTATAATGGTTGGTAAAAATAATGATTTTTTAAAGAATAGTCGAAATGGTCAAAAATACCAACGCTACTCGTTAAGAAAACTTAGTATTGGTGTCGTGTCAGTAGCAATTGCTGCTGGCTTTTATTTTGAGAACTTGACGAATGTTCAGGCGGATGTAGTTACGCCTGGAGCTAAACAGGAAATTGTTACAAATAAGGATGGACTAGTTGATAAAAACAGTCAATCCGTTGTGCTTAGCTCAGCTGAACAAACAGCTAAGCCGGGGCTAGAAGAATCCAATGCTGCTACCAGTGCGTCTTCCCAAGACTCCACGGCTACATTGGTATTATCCGAACAGCCTGGGTCATCCAGTACTGCGGCTAGTACACCTTCTAAAGAATCCACCGTTGTAAAGGTGTCATCCAGTACGGTGACTAGTGCCTCTTCTCAAGAGTCTGCATCAATGAAGGTAATGACAACAGTTCCCGAACAGTCAGCGACATCATCTAGTGCCAACTTTAATACATCCTTGCAGGAATCTAAGGCAGCAGAAACGGCAACTCCGGTATCTAGCCAAGCAGTATCATCCAGTACTGCTGCTAGTGTCCCCACTCCAGTATCCACAGCTGTAAAGACGTCAGTAGTACCCCAGCAGTCAGCGGTATCTAGTACTGTTGCCGGTACGGCTGCCCAAGGATCGGCGGTTGACAAGACGAAAGACACCAACGCTGATTCGAGCTCAGCTGGGCAAGAAACGGACGCTAAAAATGTTACCTTGGATATGTATGTTCAAGATAAAACGGGGACGTCTCGTCAAACAACGATTTCTGCTGATAGCAACCAGATAGTCAGCTTAAGTGGATCGTTTGAGGTTACAGAACATCAACTGGCTACGGCTGATTCAATTATGATTGGGACGATCACTCAAAAGCGTTCTGATCCGCATAGTCATCAAAATATTCCCGTGCTTGTGCGGACCAGCCAGCACGTAATTACTATTTCCCAAGGAAAAGTGCAGAGTGTTGAACTTGGTGAGCTTCACCTTGATAAGGATGCGGCGGGGAACATTGTTGTGACCCTGCAAAAGCTTAATCACAATATCAAGCTTAGTGGTGATCGCAAGATTTCCTTTAGCATCAATGTGGCTTTTGACCTTAACCATGCTTCCGATGCCAGTGCATACGCGGGAACATCATACCCCCAAACGGTAACGTTTAACTTTAATGGTGAAGAGCTGTATCGGGTTAATGTTACGAAACCACAATTCGATCAAGAAAGTGTACCGGCAGATTTTTCTATCGTTAAACTCCCTTCTGGTGAAGAGGGGGCCTTTGCAGTACATGGAGAATACATTAGCTCCAAGGATTTCAACAATTTCATAAATCATCCGCGCACTACGAATCCAGCCAACCTGCCCGACGATTACCAGTGGGGAGTTAATCTCAAAGGAACGCAGGGAATTACTAATATTAAAGTCAGTGGTGGGGCCCGACTTGATGTATTGTTTGACCTTCGTAACCCTGAGCAGGCTATTCATAATAAGGGTGCGATTCCATTGTGGGAGCAAATCACATCAACGCATACGGTAGATAACCTTAGCCTGAGTGGTTTGAAGGCCCAACAACAAAAGTTGCAGTATGAGGGCCTCCTTTGGTCTCGCCAGAGCGACGGGTCAATTAATCTTTGGTTTAGCTGGTCCAAAACACGGTTGCATGATGACTGGGTGGAGGCCATTCGGCAGAAATATGGTAGCCTCGAAAATTACTTTAAGAAGTCACTCTATACTACCCTTCCTGATGTTAATTCTGACCAGTTTGCTAAGGATAATGTGGAAGCATATCAAAAATTTGTCGGGGATAACCCCCTGGTATGGTATCAGGAAGTTCATGTGGTCAGCTACGATCCGACCGCTGGCAACACGATTACGGTTAAAGCTAATAATAATGGTAAACCCGTTCCTGCTAAGACCATCAACACTAACCCTGGTAAACACTACATTCAGGGGCATTCCTTTGTTAAAATTCACTTTCTCAATGCTAATTCGAATGCTAAAAAATGGCAGGATGCCGAAATTCTTCTTCCTCAGGGTCCCGTGGTTAACGATGGGACAACAAAAACCGCTTGGCAAGGGGAGACGAGCCTCATCAATTTCTCTACATTAAGTGGTTATCAGATTGTGGATAACGATCAATTAGCCCAAAAGTGGGGAATCTCGCAGCGTGTCTTAAAGACCAACAGTGCGACTGTTACTTTCCCTGCCGATGAGGGAAAAGTTGCTGATTACTATGTTTTGGTGAAGCCAACTGTCAAGTCTATTGATCTTCACCTAGCCTATGTTGATGATGATGACAATGAAAAGCCCATTACTGATCCGGCAGTAGATGAAAAAATTTCTGGAACAGTTGGTAGTACTGTCGCGGTTACCCTACCTAAGGCCTTAGAGAATATGGGATACCTGCTGAATCAAGCAGCTATTACAATTGCTTATAATGGCGACGGAACCCCAACGTTTAAGACTGATACGAAAGGTAATGCGCTTGTTCATGTTAGACATAAGATAACTTCTGTTTCGCATAATAATCCTAAACAAAAGGGTGACAAGACACTTTCCGGTAAGGTAATCGTGGGTGTTCAGGATGGTGATTTGAACCGGACGATTACTCGGACCATTAATGTTAAGAATCTTGATGGTACGACTAGTACAACAGTACAGACTGCCGCTCTTTACCGTGATGCTAGTTATGACGAGGTTACTGGTAAGGTAACTTACGGTAACTGGTCAATCGATTCAACGAGTTGGTCAGCGGTAAACGTTCCAACAAAGACTGGCTATAACACGGTCATTAACCTGGAAGGCAGGGATACACCACTGACTGTAATTGCGGGACAGAGTGTATATGAAAACACCCAACCGGTAGTAATTAACGTTCACTACACAGCTACTGCAACTGCCAAGTTAACTGGTAGTGGTTCCACAAACTACACTGGGCAGCCAATTACGCTTGATGACCTGAATAATTCAACTACTGGTTTACAGACATTGATTACTGGGCCGACAGCCACGGCCAACCAGTTTAGCTTGAATACGGGGGATGTTGAATTCTCAACTGATGGTATTTTGTGGTCAACCACCCTGCCAACAGATGCTGGTACTTATCAAGTTCGCCTAACTGACCAAGGTAAACAGGCAATCAAAGACCAGTACGGTAATAACAACATCGTTTGGACCGCCAAGGGTGGTAACTCGACGATTACTAGTGATGCCACGTTTACGATCAATCCGGTCAAAGAAAACGCCGTGTTAAGCAACTTGTCAGAAGGCAACTACACTAAAGTTTACAATGGCTCAGCGACAACTAGTGTTGATCCAGCTAAGCTTGGTGCAACCATTCAGTTCAATGGCCAGTCAGTTAGCTTGGATATGACTGGCTTAACCGGTGCGGACTTCCAGTGGGTTGATGCCAACGGTAATGTAATTGCAAATCCGCAGAATGTTGGGACCTACTACATTAAGCTGACTGATACTGGTTTGAACGTATTACAAAGCCACAACAAGAATTTCACTCTAACTAACTCCGGCTTGGGCACTTACACCATTACTCAGGCTCAGGCCAGTGCAACGCTTAGTGGCTCAGGAACCCGGACTTACAATGGTTCTGGCGTCACCTTAAAGGATTTGAATCATCAAGATGCCGATAACAACATTACTTTGACCCTGCACTATCCAAAAGATGGCAATGCTGATTACCAAGAGACTATTCAGTTAACTGCTGATGACTTTGTATGGAATACCCCGCATGGTGAAGTACCGGTGGATGCGAATAGTCAGGCTTATACACTGGAACTTAAGTCGAGTGTGATCAAGCAACTCCTAGAAAAGGCGACTGGTAATGGTCAGAATAATGAGGCTAACGTTATGGTGGCTGAAGATGCAATTACTGGAATCGCAAGCTACACGATCACTCCACTTGAGAGTGTTGTAACGTTGAGTGGTGATTATGGCAAGATCTACGATGGTACAACGACTACGCAGATTGATCCAGCGCAGTTACACTTGACCGTGAATGGTAAGAAGCTCAATGACGGACTCACGGGGAGTGACTTTACGTGGGTTGGCCTACCAGCTAACACTTCCCCAATGAATGTCGGTACTTATTCCATTGAGCTGACTGATAGTGGGTTGGCTAAGTTGCAGGATGATAATCCAAACTATGCGTTAACTAAAGCTGGACAAGCAATTTACACAATCCGCCAGGCCCAAGGTTCAGCGGTTTTGAGCGGTCTTAATAGTAAGAACTACAATGGAACAGCTATTTCTACTACTGAAATTAATCGTAATGGTCAAATCAGTGTCCAGTTGACCTTTCCAGGTTCAACTGCTAGTGTAAGTTACGCCTTGCAAGATGGAGATTACACGATTGCGCCAAGTGATCCGGCTAATGCCAACTTGACAAATGTCGGGACCTACCGAATTGCTCTGACCGATACTGGTAAGGATCATATTCGAGCTAAGTTAGAAGAACTCTCTGGTATGGGTCAAGCTGGCCAGGCGAACGTCACGATTACTGATGGTGCAATTACTGGGGATGCAACTTTTACTATCAATGCCTCAAGAAATACCGTAAACGTTAGCGGTATCCAGAAAGAAACTTACACCGGGCAACCAGTCAACGTTGTTTATGACGCAGCCGGCACTAACAGTGTGAAGGTCAGCTTTACTAACGCAACCGGGGTAACGGCCGATATCAATGGGGTTCAGCTAACCGCTGGTGATTTCCAGATAGTCGATGTTAGTGGTAACCCGATTACTGCCATTAATGCAAACGGTGAATACCACATTATTTTGACTGATGCTGGGGTTGCAAAGATCCAAAAGGTAGTCGGTGATAATTACCAAGTTACATCAGGTACCAGCTACGGTACGTTAGTCATCAATAAGGCCGAGGGAACGGTGAAGCTTGCTGGCCACCCAGAAGTCACTTATACCGGTAGTGTCAATCCCGACTACTTAGCTGGCTTTATGGTCACGTTAAATGGACCAGAAAATCCTAGCTATAAATTAGTAGATGGTGATCTTGAGTTTAACGTTAACGGTAAGTGGACTAAGGATATACCGATTGATGAGGGAACTTACGATGTTCGTCTGTCAGCGGATGGTTGGGATCATATTAAGACCATTAACGGTGACAACGTAACGTGGACTGAGGATGCTACAGCCATGGGAAAGTACACGATTAATGCAGCTACAGCAACGGCTGAGCTCAGTGGTAGTAACACCATGGCCTTCTATAATCACCCTATAACAACGGCTGATTTATATTCGGATGGTTCAACGATTAAGGTGGCCATTAGTGGTACTGATATTACAGGACTACCAACTACTTTCAAGTTGGCAGATGGTGACTATACTTGGGACACCGCAGACCACACGGCACCAAAAGATAAGGGTAACTACATCATTACCTTGACTGAAGCTGGCTTGAATAAGATTCAAAAGGCGATTGATCAGGCAGTTGGTGTAGGAAACGTAGTATTGGCAAAAGACAATACCGGTAGAGCAAACTTTACAATTACCCTAGCCACTGCTAAACAGGTACAGTTATACGGTAGTGAGCAGAGTACGTACAACGGTCAAAAGGTAAAATTCGACCCCACCATTCCTGAAGTTAGGAAAAACTTTGGCTTCAATAACATTGACGGATTAACGATTCCTAACTTAACGACCACTGATTTTAAGTGGGTAGATGAAGCGGGTAATCCAATTAATGCACCTAAAGATGTTGGAACTTACTACCTACGGCTAAACCAAGTGGGACGGGATGTGATTGCTAATGCTAATCCTAACTACTCATTTACTGATGTTAAGAATAATAGCCTTATTACTGGTCAGATTACCTATACTATTAATCCTGCAAATCTTGTAATCGGCGTATCTGGTACTGCATCGAAGGTTTATGATGGCCAGAGCGCAGTCATTACGCAAGCCCAGCTTAATCATGGTGATATTAAGCTGATCTGGGGAGAAGGAAAAATGGCTATGCCTGGTGAACTTGGCAAATTTACTTTGACTCCCGATGACCTGGTAGTTGTTGATAGTCAAGGACATGCAGCTGTTCATGCTAACGTTCATGCGGATAGGACCATTAGTCCTGTTTACTACGTTCGTTTGAGGGATAGTGTACTTGATCGAATCAAAGCATTATCTGGCGCCCAAAACTATAATATTAGTCTGGCGACGAGCACAGGTAATTTCCTAATTTATTCTTATAAGGCCCAAGTAACACTAAGTGGTAACCAAACAACAACCTATGGTACTGATTTGTCGCTTGATCCTACCAAGTATGTTGTTAGCCCAACCAACTGGCAAGTTAGTAATGGAGTTAAGCCAGATTCTGCTACCATTTTGAATGAGATTGGTGGTATGCAAAATGGTGACGTCTACATTGATGGTTACGAGAATGGGCTGCCTACAAACGTCGGTACTTACCATGTAAGAATTTCTCGTCAGCTGCTTAGTAGGTTAAGGGATAAATTCCCCGACTATGATTGGGGCTACGGTGATGATTCAAGTATTCTTGCGGAACATGATCCGGCTACCTATGTAATTAAAAAGGCGGTAGCAACCGTCACTATTAGTGGTGCACAGCACATTAGGTATGGTGAGCCTACTACCATTCAATACGGTGGTAGTAATGGTTACACAATTACCATTACCGATTTGGCAAATGGCAAGGCTAATAATATCTATTCGGATGCAAAATTTGACGCTGGCGACCTTCAATTTAAAACTACTCCGGAAAGGGTGGGCACTTATACAGTTGAACTGTCACAAAAGGGTCTCAATAAGCTTAAAAATTTACCTGATTCAGCCAACTACGACTGGAAGCAGGTACTTGATTTGACAACCACCCCAACGGCGTCCTTTTACGTTAACCAAATGCCAGTGAAGATCACGGTTAGTGGTAGTCAAACCGTTACTTACGGGTCATCACAATGGTTGGATGCCATTAAGCACGATCCCCAGAATTATTCTCTGACGGTTGAGACCGATGGCGGTGCTACTTTAGACTATAAAGCTAAGGCTGGTGACTTAACTTCCACTCGAACCCCGGGCAGTGTTGGTAGTTACGATGTGTTCCTTTCTGCGCAAGGTTTAGCTAATATCAAGGCGGCTTTAGGTCCTAACTATACTTATCCACAAACAGCTGATATGGCGATGAGCCATGGAACATTTAAGGTTATCCAGGGAGATGTCACTGTTACCCTTAATGGTAGTGACGGTAAGATCTACGATGGCCGAGCAACTACACCTGCTGATCTGAAGCCGGACAATTACAATTACACAGCTACTGTCTATGCTCCAGATGGAACTGCTCAAACTATTCACTTAACCAACGATGATCTTCAATTAGTCGATGCTCACGGCAATGCGATCACGCCAACCAGTGCTGGTACTTACACAGTTGAATTATCACCATCTGCTGAAACTAGATTGAAGAACCTGACTGGCAACAATGGTGATAACTACAAGTGGACATTTGATACTAGCGCAACTTACAAGATCACTGTCTCGGCTGAAGCTTCGGCATCATTATCTGGATCCAACCAAAAGGTCTTTGATGGAGCTGGTGTTACCACTGCGCAGATCAATAATGGTGGTGACATTGAAGTTAAGTTCACCTACCCAGGTAGCACTGACAGTAGTACCTACCAGTTACAAGATGGGGATTATGACTGGTACTCCGCTGATGGTGGCACTGAGTTAACTTCGGCCCCAAGTCAGAAGGGCACTTATACCATTAAGCTAACTTCAAATGGTTTGGCTCACTTGCAAAAAGCCATCAATGATGTAATTGGTAGTGGAAATGTAACCCTTAGTGCTGATCAATTAAGTGGTTCAGCTCAATTTGAAATTGTTGCTAAGCCGATCAGTAACGTAACTATTTCTGGTAGCAATCAGAGTAAGACTTATGATGGTAAAACTGCTGGATTAGATCTCGGTGGTTTGAGCATAAGTGGTACTGATACTGTAATTGGTAACCCGTTGTCAAAATCAGGTATTACCGCTGATAACTTTGACTGGTATGACGAAAGTGGCAATAAGCTTACTAGTGCGCCAACTAAGGTCGGTACTTACAAAGTCCGGTTAACTGATAGTGCTTTGGTGGCATTACAAATCGCTAACCCGAACTATAGCTTTGATACTGTCAACGGGACGATTACGTACACGATTAATCCCAAGGCAGCTACTGGTACCTTAGGTGGCAGTGGTAACAAGACTTACAACGGCCGAGGGACCGCAGCAAGTGACATCTATGACGCCGTAACGTGGATGCCGAGTGGCTTAATCGATGGTGAACAGCTCGATCTTTCTGGCCTGACATATCTTGATTATTATTGGGCTACTAAGAATTCTGATGGTACATATACCGTCATGACAGGGTTGCCGACTAATGTTGGTACTTACTATCTGAAACTCAAGGATGAGTCGGTTCAAAAAATCAAGGATACCAATCCGAACTATAGTTTTGCTAATGGTGCCATTAGTGGTATGTACACTTACACTATTAATGCTGCTCATGGTAGTGCCAAGCTTACTGGCTCGGCTAACAAGACGTACGACGGGCATTCTGTCACGACTGCTGAGGTTAATAGTACCAATGGGAGTATTGAGGTAACGCTGAAGTTCCCAGGCCAGTCAGCGGGGATCACTTACCAGCTTCAAGACGGTGATTACGACTGGTACGATGCAACTGGTAAGAAGCTCGATGCCGCGCCAACTCAAGTAGGAACTTATACGCTTAGGATTAAGCCGGCTAATTTGCAAAGAATCATTGATCAGGTTGCTGGTGAAGGTAACGTCACGATTGATGATAGCAATATTACTGGGAGTGCAACATTTACCATTAAGCCAAAGGATCTGCTGATCACACTGGGTGATAAGACCAATGCCGCTGTCGGGAAGACTTACGATGGTCAAGCCGCCATGGTTAGTCCAAATGATGGCCGCTTTACTATCGACGGATTAGTTTCCGGTGAACACCTGAATACAACTAATATTTATGTGGATGATTATAGTTGGCAGGATGAAGCCGGTAATAACTTGAAGACGGCGCCAACCAATGTTGGAACTTACTACGTGGTATTGAACGCTGCTGGATTGAGGCAGTTGCAAGCTGACAATCCAAATTATAATGTCACGGAAAGCGGTCAATTCAAGTACGTCATTAGTCCTGCAGAGGCTGCTGTAACGATTGGTGGTCATCAGGAAAGTACAACGGCTGGGATTACCAATAGTAACTTTAAGGTTTCAGGAGACACCGGTATTGCTATTCCGACTGGCTTAACTTATCAAATTATTGGTAATCCAACTGAATCGGGTGTTTATGAAGTTAACTTAACTCCGGAAAGCCTGCAAAGTCTTAAGGATGCCAACAAAAACTACAACTTGAACATTACCTCAACGGCTAAGTTTACTCTGAAGGCAATCTTGACGATTATCTTCGAAGATACGGTAAATGGAAATCAGCAGGTTGGGTCGGCCATCACAAAGAGTGGCATTAGTGAGGATACAATTGATCTGGGCTTGAGTTTGCCAACTAACTACGAATTAGCTATTGATCAAACGTTACCAAAGACCTACACGTTCGGTAAACAGCTGGATCAGAGCTTGATCATTAAGCTGATTCATAAGACGAGCACGATTGATCCTACTAAGCCTGATACCAACCCAGAGCCGACTAATGCGGACTGGTTCAGGCAGCACGGTCTAACCAAGGATGTTACCCGGACAATTACCATTCATGATCCACATACTGGTGACCAAGTTCATGTTGAAACCATTAACTTCAATCGAACTGTAACGATTGATGAGGTTAGCGGGAAGATGACGTATTCTAGCTGGACGGTTGCACCAGAATCTAAGCAGGGCTACTTTAATAACTTTACCTATCCAAGCATTGCGGGTTACACCATGACTGCCACACCGGGAGAACATGGTACGCAAATCTTAGCTCAGGAACAGATTAGCAACTGGGTTGATCCAAAGATTGAGGTCAGCTATGTGGCTGTTGATCAAACCGGCAAAATTTCTTATGTTGGTCCTGATGGTCAGGAAGTTGCTCATACTGATCTGAACGGTAAAACAGATCAAAAAGTCGCCATTAAAATTGATGTGCCGACTAACTGGAAGTTGGTTCCTGGCCAAATGATTCCATCAATCGTTATGGTGACTACTAATGGGATTCCAACTGTTAAGGTCAATGTTGAACACGATACTATTACGGTGACGCCAAATGAACCGAAGACACCGAGTGATAAGCTGCCTGATGGCACTAACTATCCAAGCGGGGTCGATAAGGACGAGTTAAATAAGGTTGTTACCCGGACGATTACCATTAACAAGCCTGGTAAAAAGGCACAAGCGATCACCCAACAAACTAAGTTCACCCGAAGTGCGATTGTTGATTTGGTCGATCACAGCATTGTTTACGGTAATTGGGTACAAGATGGTGATAACGGTTGGGCAGCGGTGGCTATCCCTGAAATCAACGGCTACACACCAACAATTGACAGCATTGAAAGTGAAAACGTCACTGGAAATACTAAGGATAGCAATATTATTGTTAACTACACCGCTGATGATCAAGTTCAGGTTATTAAGTATGTTGATGCCCAGAATAACTTGATTACAGAAGATGCTGTTAAAGGTAAGACTGGCCAAACCGTTAATATCGACCTAGTAGCACCTAAGCATTACACCATCGTTCCAGACCAAAGTATTCCAACTACGGTAACGCTGTCTTACGATAACAAGCCGATCGTCGTGGTTGTTACACCGAAGATTGACAAGATTGCTGATCCAGCGCAGCTGAATAAGACAATCAACCGAAAGATTACTGTTAACATTCCTGGCCAGGAACCCCAAGTGTTCAACCAGTCGGCAACGTTTACCCGGACTGGGCAATATAACGAAGTAACTAAACAAACCACTTATTCTGATTGGAAACTAAGTGAAAATCACTTGGCCGCATACGATGCGCCAGTAATTCCTGGCTATAAGGCCAATATTGAGCATATCGATGGTATTACCGAGCCAAACGTTGATACTAAGTTAGCTGATGTCACGATTGATTATGAGGCCATTGAGCAGACTGGTAAGGTTTCTTATCAAGACGAAGCTGGTAATGAAGTCAGTTCAACGTCAATCAGTGGTAAGACTGGTAGCACAGTTAAGATTGCTCCAATAGCACCAGCAGGCTGGAAGATTGTTTCAGGGCAAGTAATCCCAGAGATCGTTGTCGCAACGGCCGAGGGAATTCCAACCGTGGTTGTTAAGATCGAACACGATACGATTACCGTTAAGCCAGGTGAAACTGCTCCAAGTGGTCCGGTACCAGGTGATTCAAGTAAGAACTACGAAGAGATAGCCAGCTTAATTTCTCAACCGACGCGGATAATCATCGTTACGAAGCCTGATGGTAGTCAGCAAATAATTACGCAGACAGTTGAGTTTACCCGGACGGCGACCTTTGATGAAGTCACGGGTAAGGTTACTTACAGTAACTGGACTGCATCTACGGGATAAGACACGTGGGCAGCTTACACGCCTGAAGTTGTTCCGGGTTATACCGCTGATAAAGCTGTTGATGCCCAAACAGTAACGGTTGATACACCAAGTCAGACCATCATGATTACCTATGTGCCTAATTCGACGCCAACAAATCCGACCGTGCCAACGAATCCAACGACGCCAACGAATCCAACGACGCCGACGAGTCCGACCGTACCAACGGATCCAACAACACCGACAAGTCCGACCACGCCGGTAACACCAACTACACCGGTATCTCCAGCTGATCCAGCGAACCCAGCAGGTTCAACACCGCAGCTGAATCCAGCTGGTACTAGCCGATCCCAGCTGGCTGGTCAAGTTAGTGGTCAGGCAAGCACTGAGCAAGTTCCAAGTGCCAACTTAATTTCTTCTCAAACGATGCAGAATACTGATGAAAAGCATCAGCAGCAGACTAACCAGTTACCACAGACTGGGAATGGTGAAGATAAGAAGGCTTCGATCCTCGGCTTTGCCTTTGCCGCTCTGACAAGTCTCATCGGTATGGGTGGAATCAAGCGGAAGAAAGAAGATAAATAAACGGTTATCCTAATTCATAAGGGTAACGATTGTGTGGTAACACAGCTGGCCCACGACTACGAACGCCCGTAGCCGCGGGCCTTTTGCGTATGAATATAAAAAAAGACGTGGGCCGCCGAAATCTCGGTGGCTCACGCCTTTCATTATTAAATCAGGTAATTTATGCTGTGATCCGCTGCCAGAAACGTGGACAGGCACGAACGAAGCGGTAGATCCCGTAGAGGAGGAGCAAGGTCAATCCACTAAGCGAGACGGCTAGCATGACCTTAAACCAACCAGCGATCTTAAAGTAAAGGGTGGCGGTGTTCTTTCCACGGTGCTGGTGGACGTAAGGGGCCCCGATTGAGGAACGCTGGTAGTGGGTTAGGTGCTTACCGTTGACGGTTAGTCGTGACTCGTGGTAGGCAATGATCGGCAACCGTACCTTCTTGGCCTGGTTAGCATTCCAGGTTAGCTGCAGACCACCGTGGGGTAGGACCGTGTGCTGGTATTCCTGCGCGTGGTTGATGATCTGATCCTGGTAGGCGAAGGAGCGAATGTACTTCTTATTGACGTACTTCTTCGGGATCGGCAGGTAGTCCGGGCTCCGCTTTTCAACCATTGTCAGCAGCTGGCCGGGGTAGAGGTCGTGTACTGACCGGCGGAGCTTAACCCGGTTATCAGTGACCCAGGCAATGGCACTGGAGGTGTTGAGGACGTCGGTGGATTGGTAACGCGCCGTCCGTTGGAAAACATCGATGGTGTTTGGCACGAAGACCTGAGTGACGACGAAGAGCAGGGCCCCGATAGTGATGTTGCGGCGCAGATGAAGGGCCGGCTCGTGGTCATGCTGGACAAAGGCGGTAGCGGAGATCGCAACCCCGAGCAGCAGCAGGGGGTAGGCGATGACCGTCAGGCGGTTAGGAAACTGGAGGTTATGCTGAAGGCTTGGGATGGCGACCGCCAGCTTTTCCCATGGCGTCCAGATTGAGCTGAACATCAAGATGACGGCCCCCATGATGGTGACAGTCGTGTTAACCAGGGAACGCTTCAGGTGGCAGCAGACGTAGACAAACTGCAAGAGGAAGAGAATCCAGCAGAAGTAGATCAGATAGGCCCGGGTACTGCTGAACTGTGATGGCACCAGCGAGTTCTTAAGCATGTTAAAGTCCGCTGGGGTGGCGATGTTATTATGCAAGTTGAGCATCAACAGCGCTCCCCAGACATTAGCCGTCAGAATAGTGGTTCCAACAACAGCTAGGGCAGTTTCACCAATCATGTGCCACCGGCGATCGGTACGGATCAGACCGATGATGAAGAACGGAATCAGGGTGGCCACGAAGAAGAGTGAGCTCAGCAGGTGGATCTGAATAACGATGGTCATCAACGTCATCAGTGGTAGCCAGTGCACAGGACGGTGCCGGTCCTGGAGCATCGTCAGTCCGCACATCAGCATGTATGGCGCCAGCATTGCTCCCCAGGCATTCATGTTCTGGGCGAGTTCCCAGCGGGGGAGCCAACCGATGTTCATGAAGAGCAGGCTGACCAGGAGGGCAAAACGTCGGGAGCTATGCGCCTTGATCGCCAGGAGATACATCCCGATCCCCCCGCCAATATAGACGATCAGGTTGGTGGCGACCTCGTAGCGGAACCAGGTACCTAAGATGCCGATCAAGGCCCCGTTGAGGTAGGCGAACAGCGGTCCGTAGACAGCGTTGATTACCCGGCCACTCTGCTGGAAGCAGTAGTTACTCTGGAAGTAGCTGAAGTTGAACTGCTGGATCTGCTTAGCCGCGTCGTAGAAACGGTTGAAGTGGAAGATCGAGTCGGTCCCTAGAATCACCCCGTGGGAAATGAGCTGGGGGTACATGATGATGTAGGTCATCGCACAGATCGCGAGGTAGGGCAATGACCAGTTTATGAGGTGGTATACTTTTCTTTTCATAACTTCATTCCTATTAATCAGTTAAAATTAGTCAATCTCTACAATTATAGACTATTTTATACCGGGACGACATTCGAATAGGACAAATCGCCTGAGATGTCGGATCAAGAACAGGGTCGTGCGTCGGTGGGTGTACAATAAAAGATAATTTTGTAAGAAAGAGATGAATTAAGTAAATGCTTTCGATTTTTCTGTCGGCCGTTTCGGGTGTCCTGATCATCCTGGTAATGGTCGTTGTCGGCTTCGTGATGAACGAACGCGGCTGGTTTAATTCCCAGTCCCCACGCATTATCTCGCGACTGGTCACTGAGGTCGCACTGCCCTGCTACATGGTTACCACCATCATGCACGACTTCTCGGCCGGGGAGCTGAAGACCTTGCTGCCGGACCTGCGTTATCCAGTGCTGTCAATGATTATCCTCTTTGCCTTGTCATTCGCGGTGGCCCGGGCGATCGGGATCAAGCGGTCCCATATCGGCCTCTTCTCGTCGATGTTCTTCAATTCCAATACGGTCTTCATCGGCCTGCCGATCAACCTGGCCCTCTTCGGTAACGCCTCGATCCCGTACGTCCTGGTTTACTACATGGCCAATACCACCTTCTTCTGGACCCTGGGGGTTTGGCTAATTCAGCGTGATGGTATGCATGAAGCCAAGATTGACGTCAAGACAGCCTTGAAGAAGATCTTCTCACCACCACTGCTTGGGTTCATCCTAGGGGTTATCCTGGTCATCCTTCATGTCCACCTGCCGAAGTTTGTGATGTCTGACCTGTCATACATTGGTGGGCTGACCATTCCAATGTCGATGATCTTCATTGGAATTGCCATCTCCAACGCGGGACTGAGTCGGGTACGGCTGACCCGCGATGCCTGGGGGATCTTACTGGGGCGCTTCCTCTTTGCCCCGGTTTTGATGGCAATCTTGGTTCTGCCAAGCAGCATGCCACTACTGATGAAGCAAGTCTTTATTCTCCAAGCAGCGATGCCCGTGATGACTAATGCTCCGGTCGTTTCCAAACTCTACCATGCGGATGCCGATTACGCGGCAATCATGGTAACGGAGACCACCGTCCTGAGTGTAATCGTAATCCCAATTTTGATGGTCATTATCAAGACATTACTGTAATGGTAAGACTGTTAAATAGTGCACAATTGCGCTATGATTAATAGTGGCAAAGGAGTGAAAGTGTATGGTAGATTTAGTAATTGTTCGGCATGGCCAGAGTCAAGCCAACCGGGATAACATCTTTACAGGATGGACGGATGTGCCGCTGACCCCTGAAGGTATCCAGCAGGGGATCGCGGTCGGTAAGGAATTGAAGCAACTCGGGATTCAGTTCAGTGATGCCCACACTTCCTACATGGAGCGGGCAATTATGACTACCAACCTTGTCCTTGATGAGATCGACCAGCTCTATATCCCCGTTCACAAGACCTGGCGCCTAAATGAACGGCACTACGGCGCACTGAGCGGGCGGAACAAGGCCCAGGTCAAGGAAGAGGTCGGGGCCGACCAGTTGCACCGCTGGCGGCGGGGCTTTCGGGACCTGCCACCGAAGCTGGAGCATCGCCAGCACGAACGCCGCTACGATCGCCTAGGCGTCAAGATGCCCCTGAGTGAGAGCCTGGCAATGACTCAGAAGCGCTTGCTACCATACTGGCAGGATCAGATTGCGCCGCGGTTGTTGGATGGTAAGAACCAGCTGATCGTGGCCCACGGGAGCTCGCTGCGGGCCCTGATTAAGTACCTCGACCAGATCCCTGATGACGAGATTGACCAGGTGGAGGTGCCAAATGGTAAGCCGATCTGGTATCGCTTCGATGACCAGCTGAACATCGTCAAGAAGACCTTTATAACAATGGATGGTGAATAATAAATGATTCATGAGCTGCAAAACAACCCCAACCTGACTGGTCAGGTCCGCCTGATCGAAAACATCACCTATGCTGCCGTGGCTGGCCGGCCACTCAAGATG
Source organism: uncultured Lactobacillus sp. (assembly GCA_945971245.1). Lineage (GTDB taxonomy): Bacteria > Bacillota > Bacilli > Lactobacillales > Lactobacillaceae > Limosilactobacillus. The sequence continues at coordinate 1,838 of CAMFOZ010000017.1, read as the reverse complement.
CAGATCTTGGCACCATGGACGCAACGTTATCCTGAGCAGTATCACACGGATCCCCGGCCACTGATCGTCTTCGTCCAGGGAAGCTCCTGGCGGACGGGCAAGATGGGGGAGGAGATTCCTCAATTGGTCCAGTTCGTCAAGCACGGGTATGTGGTTGCGACAGTCCAGCACCGTAGCGCCGTCGACGGCTTTGCCTTTCCGGCCTTTCTGAAGGACGTGAAGACGGCAATCCGCTTCCTCCGGCACAAGGCAACCAAGTATGCGATCGATCCGCACCGGGTGGCCATCTGGGGAACATCGTCTGGTGCCAACGCCGCCATGCTGGTGGGGCTGACCGGGGATGATCCGCGTTACCGAACATCGTTGTATGCTCATGAGTCGGACCGGGTTGATGCGGTCGTTTCCTGCTTTGCCCCGATGGACATCGCGGATACCTTTGAGGCGTCTGCCAAGGTTCCCGGCAACAAGCTTCTGCAGTTCTGCCTGTTCGGCCCGAACACCGCTAATTGGCCAGCACTGAAGGCGGAGATGAGTCCGCTGGAGGTTGCCAAGCCAGGACAGGACTACCCACCGTTCCTGTTGCTACACGGGGATGCCGATCAGGTGGTTCCTTATCACCAGATGGTTGACATGTACGAGAAGCTGAACCAGAACGGGTACGACGTGACGGCCTACCGGGTGAAGGGGGCTAACCACGAACGGGACTTCTGGAGCCAACCGGTCTACGATGTTATTCGTGATTACATTGATCAAAAAGTGAAGTAACTAAAAAAGATACCGGATTTCCGGTATCTTTTTGTTTACGCTGAATTTTAGAAGCCTTAGGCCAGAGTACCCATTGGATCCCATGGCTTCAGGACGATTGGGTCTTGCGCCTGGGCCTTGCGTTGCTTATCGGAGAGGTACTTCTTGTTGATGACGATCTGGTAGCAGTACTTGTCCATCCAGTCATCGCTCATCACGAAGTAACCCTTGTGACCGACCTTGTTGCCCCAGGAGTTTTCGACCTTCCACTTGGTTGGCTTGCCATCGACGATATCGACCCCGGTCAAGACCATCGCGTGGTCCATCATGCTCTGGCCGTAATCAAGAGCATCAGCCTTGGTCATGTCCAGGTCCATGTCGAAGAGGGCGTTGTAATCGTAGGTGTTTAAAGCCATGATCCCCAGCTTAGTTTCGGAGTACTGAACGACATCGGAGCCGAACCAGACACTCTCGCCGTGCTTAAGCTGCTTGATGGCCAGTTCCTTGAACTCGTCCATTGGCAGGTTCAGGTGCTTAATCTGCCGACCACCGACCACGTTACCGAGCATGTCGATCGTGTAGGTCTTGTGGTACTTCTTGTCAGCGGTTGGTGCCTGGATGATGGAAACGTAGTCGTCGAGGTTCCAGCCGATGTATTTCTTGAAGAATTCCCGTGGAGTCAGGTTGGCGTCGCGGTGGTATTCGTTGTCCTTCTTAGTCCGGTACTCGAAGTCGAAGTGGGTGCTTGGTTCACCAAAGGCGTAGGCCAGCATCCGGTAGACCTCATTCAACATCGTCGTCCGCTTGGCATCCAGCTCATCCTGGCTGGCGTGGTCTTCATTGACCATCTTACGGAGGATGACGGCATCGTGGCGCAGCTTGTTGTTGAGGACGCTGTCGATGCCCCGGGAGTTGTTGGAGTTAAATGATTCCGGCATGGCGGACTTTGGCATGACCCCGTATTTTTCGATCAGGGCGCAGAGCATGTCCCATTGGCCACCGTCGTTTTGTGGTTCGGCCATCAGCCAAGCAACCTTGCGACTGTCCGTGGCCTTGTGGGCGGTCTTCAGGACGTTTTCGTAGAAGTAGTTGGC
>CAMFOZ010000016.1 GCA_945971245.1 uncultured Lactobacillus sp. | reverse complement strand
TCCTTGAAGACCCCGGCGTTTTCGAGGACGTTAGCGAAGACGTTTGCCAGTTCCTGTTCCATTACCTCGTCAACATTATCTGGGGTGATGGCCATCTTGGCTTGGACTTCCTTCGCCCATGGCAGGTGACTGTCCGCGATCTGGTTGTCCTGACCAAGCCAGAACTTTTTGACCTCAGCCAGTTCACTCTTCAACCGGGCTGGCAGGATTGCCCGTCCCATGACTTCGATTAGGCCGATGTTTTCCTTCTTGATGTGCCACAGTTTTTCGTGTGGGTGGAAGATGCCCAGCGGGTACTTGTCACTAGTGTTGTTGTCCCGCAATACCAGGTCAAGAACAAACTTTTCGCCGTCCCGGTGCATGATTGGGGTAACGGTGTGGTGACGAGTATCACCGTCAAAGGCCTTGATATCGAGGCTTTCATCGCTGTAGTGGTCCCAAACGTCAATGATGTGGGTCCCGAGGTCGATCAGCTGGGTCGTGTCCGCACTGGTCAGGCGAATATCACTCATTGGCCAGTTGACAATCCCGGCCTCAACGTCAGGATAGTCCTTGAATTCCAGTGGCTTCTTGATAGCCGCCTTCATCATTGGGAAGCTGTGCCGACCACCCTGGTAGTGTTCGTGGGCCAGCATTGAACCACCGACGATTGGCAGGTCAGCGTTACTACCGACGAAGTAAGCCGGTAGTTGCTTTTCGATTTCAACCAGGTTGATCAGTGTCTGCCGGTTGATCTTCATCGGTTCGTGCTTACTGTCGAGGAAGATGCAGTGTTCGTTGAAGTAAGCGTATGGTGAGTATTGGAAGCCCCACTTGTGGCCACCGATCATCATCCGAATAATCCGGTGATTGCTCCGTGCGGCTTGGCCAAGTCGACCCTTGTAACCTTCGTTCTCCATGCACAGGGCACATTGTGGATACTTCTTCTTGGTATCATGAGCAGCGGCAGCAATGGCCTTAGGATCCTTCTCCGGCTTGGAAAGGTTAATGGTGATTTCCAGGTTACCGTACTTGGTTGGCTTGTCAAAGACCACGTTCTTCTTAATGGCAGCGACCTTAACATAGTCGTTACTTGTACACAGGTTGTAGAACCAGTTAGTGGCCGTATCTGGTGACTGCTGGTACTTCTCCCAGAATTCGTGGTTAACAACGGATGGCCGTGGTGTCATCAGGTCATAGAGTTGGTCGTTTAAGATTTCCCGTTCGGTCTGACCGTCTTCGATCTTGCCACGCTTAACCGCCAGATCAACCAGCTGGCTAACCAGTGGCTCGTCGTCCTTAGCTTCAACATCTTCGTCACCAACAAAGCCCCGAATCTTGTTCAAGACGTAGATCCGGTCAAGCGGTTCATAGGCGCCGCTTTCAATAACCTTATCGGCATATTCTTCCATTAACTTCATTATCTCGTTCCCCCACTAAAAACATTATCCAGACAATAATTAAAGCTTGTGTGGTCCGTCAACAACTTCGGCATCGTAGAAGCTGGCGTCGTAACCGATCTTGTCACGGTAAACATCACCGACGTTCTTCTTGAAGTTGTCAGCTTCGGACTTCTTCACAATGGCAATTGCGGAACCGGCGAAGCCACCGCCGACCATCCGGGCACCAAGGCAACCAGGTTGTTCCCAAGCAGTTTCAGCTAAGGTATCCAGTTCCTTACCAGTAACCTCGTAGTCGTACTTCAGTGAAACGTGGGAGGCGTTGATCAAACGACCAAGTTCTTCCAGGTCACCCTTCTCCATGGCATCGATGGCCTTCTTGGTCCGTTCGTTTTCACTAACTGCGTGCCGTGCCCGCCGAATCAGCGTGTCATCATTGATCAGGTAAGTGTATTGGTCAAAGGTGTCGAGATCTATCTCACCCAGCTTGTTAATGTTGAGCTTCTTGCTCAGGCGCTTAACGGCTTCTTCACATTCTTTAACCCGCTCGTTGTACTTGGAGCCGGCCAGGGAGTGCGTCTTGTTGGTACTCATGATAACGATCTCGTAGTCACCGAGTTCCAGTGGCAGGTACCGGTATTCCAAGGTGTTGCAGTCGAGGTAGATGGCGTTGTCCTTCTTCCCCATGCCGACAGCAAATTGGTCCATGATGCCGGAATTAAGACCTACAAAGTCGTTTTCGGTCTTTTGACCCAACTTAACAAGTTCGATCTCGTCAATGTCGAGGTTGAATTCTTCCTTGAGGATGTTCCCCATCAGCATTTCAATTGAAGCAGATGAAGACAATCCAGAACCGTATGGCAGGTAACCGTGAATGTAGAAGTTGAACCCGTGGTCAATCTTGTAGCCGCGTTGCTTCAGGTATACTAACATTCCCTTGAAGTAGTTAACCCACTTCTCATCCTTAGTGGTTTGTGGTTGGTCATCGTTAATGTCAAAGGTAATGATCTTACTGTTCTCTTCCTTAGCGGAGTTAGCTGAGTAGATCGCAACCGTCGTGTCTTCCCGTGGACCGTAGACACCATAGGTACCAATACTGATGGCACATGGGAAAACGTGCCCACCATTGTAGTCGGTGTGCTCACCGATCACATTGATCCGACCAGGTGAGAAGAAGACATCCTTACCATTTTCGTTAAAGACCTTTTTGTATTCATCTAAGAATTGTTGCTTATCCATCACAATAACCTCCATACTTCAATCCATCAAAGTGCGAAAAAACTGTAGTAAACTTTTACTAAATCTAATTTAGTCTTCTTTACCCAATTTGTCAATAAGCGCTTTCATATTTGCCTAATAAAGTTTGCAAGCGCTTCCTGAGATGCTGATAAATGACTTCGCTAAAATTTTTCACGCGGTCATGCTAAACTAAGCTTAACTTCAAGGAGGATTTTTCATGCGCACCTATTTTCCACCACAACTGTTGAAAATTGCTGAACGAACCGGACGCTGGGCAGTCAAGCAAACTGACGCGGAACAAGTACTCTACACTACCAACCTGGGAAGCTACCTACGCATCCAGGTTACCGGTAGTCATCAACTTATTCTCAACGTCACCAACCATCATTCTGCCATGGGCCCGGGACAGGTCTATGCAATCCGGATTGACAGCAAACACTGGCGCCGCTTCCCCGCCCGCCAGGAAGAGATCGTCCTTCCGCTCACACCGGAAACCCACACCATCGAAATAATGGCCGCTGGTAACACCGACCTGGATGCGGTTTGGACTGGGGATCAGGGCTTTGCTATTCGATCGCTAGCCGTAGACGATACCGGGACACTACAAGCCGCACCCCTTCGGCCAGTAATCGACTTCATCGGTGACTCCATCACGGCCGGGTGCTGGGTCGCCGGTCGCCATGCCGCGGCGGACTATCGCCCCGAGAGTAACTACGCCGCCACCTGCGCTGACTTGGTCAATGCCGACAGTGCCCGGATTGCCTACTCTGCTGGCGGCGTGCTCCGTCCGGCTACTGGTGGGGTCCCGGTGGCCAGTGAATTCCTCCGGCGGATCGATCACGACACCCCGTGGGTGCCCAACCATCCCCAGTTAGTGCTCATCAACCTCGGCGTTAACGACCGTCGTTTCCCGGTAGAGCAATTTATCACCGCCTATGATCGTTTCATCAGACAGGTCAGGACGACCTTCCCGGAGGTACCGATCGCCCTGATGGTTCCATTCAGCCAACACTTCAAAGATGAGATCACCACCATTGGTCATCGCTACCAACTGCCCGTGATCGATACTGCCAACTGGTGTCCGTCCTACACTGACGGTCTCCACCCTGACCAGGCAGGAACCACCGCTGCAGGGCAGCACCTGGCACAAGTAATTGCCCCCTTACTTAGGCAAAATGGTATAGAATAGGTGTTAACCAATCAAATCATAAGGGAGGATTCCTATGCCAAATCGACTGCTTGATATCAATAGCGGCCACAACTTCCGCGACCTGGGCGGCTACCAAACCGTAGACGGCCGCACCGTTAAATGGCGCCAGCTGCTACGGACCGGCTCGTTAGCCGAACTAACCGATGCTAACCTGACGACCCTGGCAAGCATTCCGGTTACCCAGGACATTGACCTACGCGGCCAGGCTGAAGTGCGGCAGATGCCAGACCGGGTCCCACAAACCGCAACCTACTACCACTTACCCGTATTTGACGAGGACGAAACGGACGCCTCGCACAGTAACGAAGAGATCGCCAAGCGGATGCAAGAAGAGGGTAATGGTCGCCGACGGATGCTGAAGGTTTATTCCCGGATGGTCACTATTCCAAGCGCCAAGCGCGCTTTTCAGCAGCTATTTGCCCGCCTACTTGCCAACCAAAGCGGGGCGACCCTCTTCCACTGCACCGCTGGAAAAGACCGGACCGGGATGGCCGCTTTCCTGATTCTTAGTGCCCTCGGCGTTCCACGTGAAACGATTCTCGACGACTATCTACTGACCAATTCGGTGACAGAAGACTTTCGCGAGAACTGGCTGGCCCAGATGAAAAAGGAGCTGCCGCAGACCCCAGCTACGGAGATCCTGATTAATAACCGCCGTGACCTGGCCTCGGTCCACGCCGCCTACCTGAATACTGCTATCACCGCCATTGATAATCAGTACGGCGATGTTCAACACTACCTGACCGACTACCTAGGACTCAGTGACGAACAGCTTCGTCAGTTGCGTGATCGCTATCTCGAATAAGGAGGAACTTACAATGAAAATTTCAGTACCACTTGAAAACGGCCTGCTCGCCGACGAATACGGCAAGTACGCTCCGGCATCGGCAATGCTCGCCAACCACCCAATCAAGTCATTTCCAATCACCGTTACCAACCTGCCCGCCGGTACCAAGACCCTTGCCTTGACCTTCGTGGATTATGATTCGACGCCCGTCTGTGGTTTTACTTGGATTCATTGGCTTGCTGCCAACATTCCAGCAACGATGACCAGTATTCTGGCTAATGCCAGCCGTGACCTGGCCGACCGGTTTGTCCAGGGCCGGAACAGTAACGCCGGTGCCCTAGTCAATGGTGACCCACAGATCATCACCGGTTACGTTGGGCCGCAACCACCTGACCAGACACATGACTACACGTTGCGGGTTTACGCTCTTGACACCACCCTGCCACTAAAAAATGGTTATTGGTTAAACGAATTTATCCATGCGGCTCACGGTCACATCCTTGATCATGGTAAAATAGACTTACCAAGTCGTGCATAAGGAAGTGAAGCAGAATGGAAACAAGAATTTTCTTTAACCCTGGTGACTCCATCGCTAATATCCACGATTACAACGAAGCCGTACGGAAGGGGCAGATCTTCAAGCGGGAACGCCGTAATGATGACCTGGTCATCGCCAAGGGTCCCGACGACGAGGAATACGCCATCTTCTACGCCAAGGATGCAGCGAAAAAGCCGGGTGCAGGTCAAAAGCCATACCAAATCAAGAACAAACTCTAGAATAAGAAAGCGACAGCCTAATACATTGGGTTGTCGCTTCTTTGTTATATTGAACTTGATCTGGGTGAATTGTATACTAAGGTTAGTTGTTGAAAACGTTTTCGAGGGAAGAAGGCTTTTGAATGTTATTTACTAAAGCAATTGTTCGTACTCCCGCTAAGAGCGTGGTTAATGGGATCGACGACTACGCTGATGAAGGGAAGCCCGATTACCAGCTGGCTCTCAAGGAGCACCAGAACTACGTCGCCACCCTTAACGACCTCGGTATCACGACCACGATTCTGGGGCCATTGGAAGACTACCCGGACTCCTGCTTTGTCGAGGATCCGGCGGTGGTCTTTGATGACTTTGCCGTGATTACCAATCCTGCCCGAAGTACCCGGCAAAAGGAACGCGACCTTATCAGGCCAGCCATCAAACAGTTCTATACTGACTACCAGATCTTTGAGATCACTAGCCCCGGAACACTCGAGGGCGGGGACGTCATGCCAGTGGATAACAACGTAATCTACGTGGGCCGTTCTGCACGAACGAACCAGGCGGGGATCGACCAGTTCACCAAGATCGCCGCCAAGTTTGGCAAGACGGTCAAGGCCGTGCCCGTTCAAAAGGTGCTCCACCTCAAGACCGGCACGACCTACCTGGGTGACAACAAGCTCCTGGTTGCCGGCGAATACATCGATAGTCCCTACTTCAAGGATTTCAACCAGCTCAAGGTCCCAGCCGGTGAGGATTACGCCGTCAACTGTATCAACACCGGTAATGGCGTCATCATGCCGGCAGGCTTCCCCGGTGTTAAGAAACTACTGGAGGACAATGGCTTCACCACTCACGAGGTTAATATGTCCGAGTTTAGCAAGATCGACGGTGGACTGACCTGCCTGTCACTGCGTTTTAACTAAAAAACCAATAAAAAAGCATACGTAAGCAAATTCTGCCAACGCATGCTTTATTTTTTAACGACCACCGACAACCTTGGTTACCGCATCATCAAAGTGCAGCATCATATTGTCCGGACTGGCGGTAAATTCATCGATGAAGTTATCCTTTTGCGGGGCGACCCGACCAACCTGCTTGCCCATGATGTCGTAGATCACCAGGTCATGCCCCTGATCATCCCACTTAACATCATCGTAGTGGCCATCCAGGGCTTCGTCCATCAATGCCTGGAGGGTATCCCTGACGGCATTGCGAATGATTTCCTCCTTAGTCACGTGCTCACCGTGCTTTTGCCGGTCTAATAGTTGCACCTCAACCTCGGTCATACTCTGTGGAATCTGAATACTCATTGCCGTCTGCTTCCTTTCTCTTACTTACGCCGCCGCTTCTTCCGGGCCTTCTTGCTAAACTTGATGCCCTGCGGTGCCCGGTGGTGAGTAATCTTACCACCATTAGCTGATGACAGTTGAGCACGGCGCCGCGCTGCTTCCTGCCGCTTAACCAGCTGCTGGTGCTCATAATCACGCCATGGGTTAAGCAGTGTCCGCATGAAGGCCGCTACCTCATCCCGGTGATCATCCATCCAGGCTTCGGCGGCCTGGACATCATCCGTATCAATCCCGTTGCTGTTGATAAACGACAGCATTAGTTGTGTTTCCCGCTCCTTACGGGAAAGGGAAGCCAACATCTCCTGGGAATTCTGCATGTTGGCAATGGCCTTCATGCCCACCTTGTACTGATCCATCGTGATCACGCCGTTTTGCTTCAGGTAGTCAAACAATGCCTGAGCAGTTGGTACGATGTTCTTGATCTGCTTTGGCGTGATGGCTGGATCCAGTGGCATCATCATCCCGAGAACCCGTTGGAGGTCCGCAAAGACCCATTCGCCAGGGTACTCATTGAATTCCTGGTGCATCAGATTCAAAAATTCTGCAACCACGTATTGTTGTTCACCCAAACTAAGGGTCTGGTGCTGGAACTCAGGCGTAGCAGGCATGTCACGCTTGACCTGGTCGATCAACTTGGCTAGCTTCTCCTCGTTCCACACTGTCTTAGTCTGCTTAGTCGGTTGAACCTTGACTGATTGCGCCTGTTGGGTCGGCTTGGTTGTTGGCTCAGCAACTGGTGAAGGCTGTTCCTCAGTTGCGTCTGCACCGTGCAACTGTGCCCAGGTCTTGTGGGCCTTCCGGCAGGCATTCATGTTGGCCCGCTGGTCGTCGATTGCCTGAACAATCTCCTTTAATTGGTCAACGCCAAGGAACTTCTGGTAAGCCTTTAGAACCGGGGCAACCGCAATCCCAAATTGATTGGTCAGTGCTGGGTCCGCGATAAAGTCGCCAACCATTACCTCCTTAACCGCCTGGGGTGTCCACGCGGTGTCGGCCAAGTGCTGCTCATTTGTCATCTGTTGATTAAACCGGACTAAAATATCTTGAGCATGTTTCTGCTGGTTAGCAGATAGCTGATTATACGTGGACGAAGTGAGGAACTGTTTTACGTGTTCTTCTTGCTCGTTCATTCTTTCAATTATCCTCCGTCTCAAAATTGAATTTTCCTTACTATGATACCATAATTGTGAAGTAGCGAAAAAATAAAGGACTGATCAAGGATGCAACGCAAGAAGATTGCCGAAGCGATGAAGAACGTTTACTTTCAAAAAATGACTCCCAATGGCTACCATGAAATCGAGCAGGAAATTGCCAAACTACAGGAACAGCGGCCGGCCAAGATCGCCCAGCTCAAGGCCGCCCGCGCCCTGGGAGACCTCTCAGAGAACACCGAGTACAGTACGGCTAAGCGGGAACTCCGCCACTTGGAGAGTCGCCTGCGCTATCTCAACAAGCAGCTTCAATATTCTCAGGTAATCAAACCGACCGATGGGCAGACCGTTGACCTCGGTACCCAGGTCACCCTCCGTTTTGATGACGACGATGAAGTCACTGACTATCAAGTTGTCGGTAAGATGGAAGCCGACCTCGCTAAGCAAAAGATTTCCTTTGACTCCCCGCTGGGTAAGGCCCTCCTTCACCACCGGGCTGGTGAAACAGTCACCGTCCAGGCGCCACAGACTAGCTATCAGGTGACCATCATCAAGATCCAAATTGCCGATTAAAAAATAATTTTACCACGGTTCAGTAACCGGTTACTCGCCTGCTGTCATGAAGCTGGTGTTAATAATCAGGCAATTAATCTGCACAATAATCGCTTGCGTCAACGAACCGGGCCCGTTATACTAGTACGCGTTGCATTTTTAATCACTACATATTGTGTCGACACCGTGATTATTACATGTAAACCACAATATTTAGTATAGGGGTTTTATCATGTTTAATAATTATCTTAAGTTTCTTGGCCACCAGCTGCAGGGCTGGCCGCAGCAGAACTACTACCTGTTCTTCTTCAGTCTCGGCTGTCAGGTGATGACCCTCGTCAGCTCCCCGATTACTTGGGTAACGGTCATCACCTTCATCGGGACTACACTGGGGGTCCTCTGCGTGCTCGCCATCAACGCCGCTAAGTCCGTCAACGGTTGGCTCGGAATCCTCTCCGCGATCTGCTTCATCATCGCTGGTTTGAATGCCAAGAACTACCTCAGTATCGGTGAACAGCTGGCCTACGTCATTACCCTGGATGTCCCGGTCCTCCTGTCCGCTAACTGGAACGTCAACATGGCTTCCAAGATTCGCCACTTCACCGCGCGGAGCTGGGTAGTTGCCATCGCCGCAACCATCCTGGTCTACCTGGTATCTGGCTACCTGATCGGTCACCTCACCGATGATCCCCGTCCATGGATCGACGCAATCAGCTTCTCCATCAGCCTGACCGCTGGAGTGATCTGCTTCTTGCGTTTCAATAACCAGTTTTTCTGGTGGTTGGCATCCGGGATTGCCCAATTAGTCCTCTGGTTTGTCTCCTACCGGCAGGGCTCCGCAACTCTGGCAATGGCCGTTAACTCTTCCATCTATGTGATCAACGACATCCTCGCCTTTACCGTTTCCCCATGGTACAACAAGAAGGAACGGCAACGCCTGATCAAAGAGGAAACTGCCTACGCTCACGAGATGGGATTAGAATAACTAATTTTTATCGCCGCGCCGTGTAATCGGGCGGCGTTTTTTGTATAATTTGGCTAAAAAGGAGGGATTAGCGTGGCAAAAATTTTTATTGTGGAGGATAATCCCCAGATAATTACGGCTATGACCAAGGAACTGGCTAAGTGGCAACACAACGTGATCACAGTTCAGGATTGGCAAAATGTTACGGCGGAGATCACAGTGGCCCAACCTGACCTGGTTCTCTTCGATATTACCCTGCCGAGCTTTGACGGCTTCTACTGGATTCAGGACCTGCGCAAGCAAAGTCAGGTTCCTATCATTGTGATTTCCGCAGCTGATATCGACAGCAACGTGATGCACGCGGTCGCGGCAGGGGCGGATGATTACCTCATGAAACCCTTCTCCATGACCGTCCTGCTGGCCAAGATTCAGGCTCTTCTGCGGCGCAACCAACAGGAAAGTGCTAGTACCCAGGTTGACTGGGACAACAACCATTTCAACACCCTGACCAACGAGGTCCATAACCCCGCCGGCCAGGCTCAGCTGACCCCCACCGAAGGGGCAATGTTCCAAGTTCTGCTTAGTCACCGCAACCAGACCGTCAGTAAAGAAACTCTGCTGGAGTGGCTCTGGCAGGGCGGCAAGTACCTCAACGAGAACACCCTCAACGTCAACATGAGCCGGCTGCGGGCTAAGCTGGCACCGCTCAAACTGGACCGCGCCATCCGAACAGAACGGGGCGTGGGCTACCGCCTGGTGACCGCCAATGAATAACCGTTTCTGGCGGCTACTGATGCGCGCCATCCTCCCAATTGTCATCGCCTACCTGCTGATGATCGGTCTGACCTGGCTCTTAGTGATTCTCTACCAGTTACCGCAGCAGTTCTGCTGGGACCTGCTTCGCTTCAGCCTCCCCATGCTCCTGGTCTGGTTGGGCATCAGCGGAATTCGCAGCTGGCAACGGATTTGCCACCTCCGACATCACGATGCTGCAGTAGTCCCTCATAATCCGGTTGAGGACCAGCTTCTGGACCAACTCAAGCGAATTCAGGACGATAATGACCGCCATGTCCGGACATTGCGGCTCCAACAGCAACAACAGCTCGACAACCTCGACCTCTTCACCCACGAGATTAAGAATGCCCTGACTAGTCTCAAGGCGGCGGCTGAAAATGCCCCCACTGTTGCCAGTACCAGTGTTAAAGATGAAGTCCGCGAGGCTAACTACTACCTAGATCTTCTTCTAAACGATGAGCGTCTGACGATGGCCAGCAACGACTACGAGTTCTCCTGGGTTAACCTGGCAGATCTCGTCAGCACGGTAATTCAGCAGAACTCGGCCCTCTTCATCCACCGGCAACTGGTCCCTCACCTGGTCAACCTCGGTCATGACGTGCTGACCGACCCCAAGTGGCTACGTTTCTGCATCAACCAGCTCCTCTCCAATGCTATTAAATATTCACCCGCTGGCAGTACAATCACCATCTCCTGGCACGACCATGCCCTCATCATCAGCGATCAGGGTATCGGCATCCCTCCAGCCGACCAGCAACGGATCTTTGAGAACGGCTTTACCGGTCATAATGGTCACCAGACTACCCAGTCGACCGGAATGGGACTCTACCTCGTCAAGCGGGTCGCATCTAAGCTCAATTTCACCATCCGTGTTCGCTCTAAGGTCGGCCAGGGAAGTCGTTTTTATCTGATCCTCCCTGCCAGTAATACTCGCTAGCATTACAATACTGTAAGGTTCTGGCCACTTTCGTAAGTAGGAAAGCGGCCAGGGCCTTTTTATAATTAAAGTATCAACAGCGAACTAATTGAAAGGAGCAATTATCATGCCATTACTACAACTCAACCACGTTCAGCGGACCTACAATGCCAACTCTACTCACCCTGTCACCGCCTTAAAGGATATCAATTTCACTATTGAAAATGGCGAATATGTAGCCATCATGGGGGAATCCGGTGCCGGTAAGAGTACCTTGCTGAATATCATCGCTACCTTAGAACAGGCCACCGGCGGCCAGGCAATCCTCAACGGTCAGGACCTCGGTGCACTGACCAAGGACGAGGCGGCCCGCTACCGGCGTGAGCACCTCGGTTTCATCTTCCAACACTTTAACCTGCTCGATAGTCTCTCCAACCGGGACAACATCTACCTGCCCCTGGTCCTGGCTAAGATGGATCCTGCAGTCATGGAACGACGCCTGCATCCCCTGATGAAGCGGCTGCGGATCGAAAAGATCATTGACCGCTTCCCCAGTGAGGTTTCCGGTGGTCAGCAACAGCGGGTGGCCATCGCCCGGGCACTGATTGCTCAACCAGACCTCCTATTAGCCGACGAACCGACCGGGGCCCTGGACTCCAATACCAGCGCTGAGATTCTGGAGCTATTCGACGACGTTAACAAAAACAGGCAGACTATTCTGATGGTAACCCACAGTGCGGCAGCGGCCAGCCATGCCAAACGGACCCTCTTCATCAAGGACGGCCGAATCTACCACGAGCTTTTCCGTGGCGACCTCTCAATGAAAAAGTACCAAGAAGAAATCAGTGACACAATGATGACCCTCACGAATGGTGGTGAATAATAATGCTCTTCTTCAAGTTAATCAATTTCAGCTTTCGACGTAACGGTAAGGTCTACGGGCCCTACTTACTGGCGTCTAGTATGCTTGTAGCGATCAACTACATTTTCGCCGCGATCAGCGTCAACCACAGCCTGCACCAGCTGCCCAGCAGCACAGCCACCACGGCGATGATCAATATCAGCGCCAACTTTATCCTCCTGGTCACCTTCGCCTTTCTCCTGTACGTCAACCGTTTTCTCTGGCAGCAGCGCAGTAGCGAGCTTGGCCTTTACAGCATGTTGGGCATGACTAGTCATAACCTGGAGCTATTGACCATCATCGAGAAGTGCTACCTCTTCATCGGCAGCATCATCTGCGGACTCGTCACCGGAGTTATCTTTGAGCGCCTCGCCTTCTTGGGACTCGGCCGCCTCCTGAAGGTTCATAGTCTCAAACAGCCCTGGATCGAACCGACTGCCCTAATGCGGACAACTCTGTACATGGCCGGATTTTTCGTTATCTTGATGGTAGTTGACCTGGTCAAACTGCACCGGCTCAACCCGAACCAACTCTGGCACGCGACTGTCAAAACACCTCGTCGGCACGGCTGGCTGTTTACGATCATGGGTGTGCTGGGTATCGTCCTCCTTGCTTGGGCCTACTACCTCACCCTGACCACCAAGCCCCGCATTTCCGCGTTCAGTAATTTCATGACTGCCGTCGTCCTCGTAGTTATCGGGACCTACCTGCTCTTCATCGCTGGAAGTGTTATCATCCTCCGCTTTCTGCAACGCCGCAAAAAGTTCTACTACCGGCCACGACACTTCATCGCCGTCTCGGGAATGCTCCAACGGATGGAACAAAACGGGGCCAGCCTCGCTACCATCTGCTTGCTATGCTCAGCCGTCCTCGTCGCCCTCTTCAGTTCAATCTCCCTCTACGCCGGTATCGGTGATTCGGTCAACCGCTACGTTCCTAAGGACGTGGTCATGATCACCAACCAGCCACTGGCCAAGCAACAGCAAGCCACAGTCAAGCAAGTGGTCCGCAACCACCACGTTAAAGTATTTGACCAAGATAGTTACCAGGCTACAACGCCTCAGAACGGTTACTGGCGAGGCAAACGTTTCATCAACCAAGGTTCCCTGGAACACATGACCAATGACACCACCAGTTCGATCATCTTTGTTTCTAGCCGGGACTACCGGCAGCTGACTGGCAAGCCGGCCCAGCTCAATGATCACCAGGCCCTGGTTTACTCACCGGCCAAGCAACACACCGGTGACATCAATATTGCGGGACACCATTACCAGGCTAAAAAAATGCATCAGCTCAGCTTTGCCTTTAACCCTGAGCACTCCATCTACGCGCCCGCCTTCGTGATCGTCAACCACCTGCCGGCCGGAATGCCAACGATGAACGTCACCGCCTTCCGTTACCGCTTGAATGGCTCAGATCACCAGCACATGCAATTTGAAAACGACCTTCAAGCTCAGCTCCAGCTCACCAATAGTCAGGTGACCGGGCGATATAACATCCGCTACCTGTTCAACAGCCTGTACGGAGGTCTGGTATTTGCTGGCATCCTAATCAGTCTGGCCCTGGGAATCACGACCACCATCGTCATCTACTTCAAGCAGATCTCCGAAGGTTACGCCGACCGGTATCGGTTTAAGACAATGCAACAAGTTGGGCTTAGCGAACGTGAAACCACTAAGAGTATCCACAGTCAGGTATTGATGGTCTTCATGCTCCCCATCACTGGGGCCGTTATCAACCTGCTCTTCGCAGCACCAGCCATTAAACAGATCATGACTCAACTGAGTTTCTACAATCTCCCGCTGATGGTCACGGTCGCGGTATCGATCACCTTAGCCCTCTTAGTCATCTATCTATTGATTTACGGCCTAACCACCCGGGTCTACCACCAAATTGTCAATAACATTTCTTAATTATTAATGCCCACTGCCATCACGGCTGGTGGGCGTTTTTATATCACAAATAGATATTGATTGACTTCCCATGCTAACCAGGTTAGAATATTGCTAACAATAAATAAGTATCAAGTAAAAAAGGAGTGGTCCCAATGTTAAAAATTATAAATTCAATTCATCCGTGGTCCACTAGCTGCTGTTGTTAATCATCTTGTGCCCGCCCCAGTCCAACTGGGGTTCTTTGGCCTATTCACTTTTTGATTAACAACAGTTTTTTAGTGCCCAAATAACAACGAATTGAGGTGATAAATAATGGCCACTCCCCAGATTAAGATTGGCATTCTTAACCTGATGCACGATAAGGCTGACACCCAGAAAAGGTTCACGAACGTCTTTGCCCACACTGCCTACCCAGTGGAGTTGACCTTCCTGTACCCGCAAACCCATTACCGTGATCGGGCGGTTCCTGACTTGGTCCAACAGATCGCTCAACCCTTGGACCTTGCCCGGGTCAACGAGTTTGATGCCTTCATCATTACCGGGGCACCAATCGAACAACTCGACTTTAACGAGGTTACCTACATTGACGAGATCCACCAGTTGATCGACCAGCTGGTAAAATTCAATATCCCGCAGCTCTACATCTGCTGGGGAGCAATGGCCGCCGCCAACTACTTATACGGGATCGAGAAGCACCGGCTACCGGAGAAACTGTTTGGGATCTTCCCTAACCACATTGTCAACCAGGGGCCGCTGCTGACGGGGCTGCCGAATGGCTTCCTGGCACCCCACGCGCGTTACGCGGAGCTAGACCACCAGCAGATCAGTGCCCATCCCGACCTGATCCTCGAGGCCACCACCATCGATGATGACCTCTTCTCCTTCCGGGCGCCTAAGTACCAGCAATCCTTCCTGTTCGCCCACCTGGAATACGGACGAGAAGCCCTGCTGAAGGAGTACCGGCGTGAGAAGAACGCCTACCCGGACCGGGAGTACGCCAAGCCGCAAAACTACTTCCTCGACCCGATCCATATGAAGGGACCGCAGTTCAAGTGGCAGCCGGCCCAACACATCTATTTTGATAACTGGCTTCAAACCGTTGTCCACAGCATGCAAAACAAGAAATTAGTAAAGGAGTAATCAATCATGACTAAGATCGTTAATTCAATCACCGACCTGATCGGTAACACCCCCATCGTTAAGTTAAACCGCGTCGTTCCTGAAGACGCTGCTGATGTCTACGTTAAGTTGGAATTCTTCAACCCCGCTGGCTCCATCAAGGACCGGATCGCCCTGGCAATGATCGAGCGGGCAGAAAAGGAAGGCAAGCTGACCGCTGGCGGTACCATCGTGGAACCAACCTCTGGTAACACTGGGGTTGGTCTGGCAATGGTCGCTGCCGCTAAGGGTTACCACCTGGTAATCACCATGCCGGAAACCATGAGTGTGGAACGTCGTAAGTTGATGCAGGGTTACGGTGCTGAACTGATCCTCACCCCTGGTGCCGACGGAATGAAGGGCTCCATCGCCAAGGCCGAAGAATTGGTCAAGGAGAAGGGCTACTTCATGCCAATGCAGTTCGAGAACCCTGCTAACCCGGCAATTCACGAAGCAACTACTGGCGCCGAGATCATCGATGCCTTTGGTAAGGATAACCTGCCAGACGCCTTTGTTGCCGGGGTTGGTACTGGTGGTACCCTGACCGGAATCGGCCACGCCCTCAAGAAGGCTGACCCTGCTACCAAGGTTTACGCTCTGGAACCAGCCGAATCACCACTTCTTAAGGAAGGCCACGGTGGCAAGCACAAGATCCAAGGAATCAGTGCTGGCTTCATCCCAAAGGTGCTCGACAAGGACGTTTATGACGGAATTGTTGAGGTAAGCAGCGACGATGCCATCGCCACGGCCCGTGAAGTGGCCCACAAGGAAGGGATCCTGGTTGGGATCTCCGCTGGTGCTAACATCAAGGGTGCCATCGAATTAGCCAAGAAGCTGGGCAAGGGCAAGAAGGTCATCACCGTCTCCCCAGACGGCGGCGATCGTTACCTGTCTACTGACCTGTTCAACTACTAAAATCAGACATAACTAAAAAGAGGCAGAAGCCATGATTGGCTTCTGCCTCTTTCTTTATATCGATTATAGAATTGGGGAGAGCAGCCGGGAGAAGTACTGCTTGAACTTCCGCCAGTTAGACTGCTTAGCAAAGTACTCCGGCGTCAGCAGGGTACTCTTCTCCATGTCGCGCTCAAAGGCGGCCTTCAACTCAGCCGTAAGTTGCTCGCTGTAGGCAAAGGCGTTGGCCTCAAAGTTAAGCCGGTAACTCCGGTAATCCTGGTTAGCCGAGCCGACCGAGGCCAGGTTGTTCCCGCTGACCATCGTCTTAGCATGGATGAAACCATTATTGTACTTGTAGACCTTCACCCCGTTGTTGACCAGGTACTTGGCGTAGTACTCCGTGGCCCGGTAAACGAAGGGGTGGTCCGGCATGCACGGGATCATGATTCGGACGTCGATCCCGCTCCGGGCGGCAATCACCAGCGACTCGAGGATTGGCTCGCCGGGAATCAGGTACGGTGTCTGGATGTAGACGTACTTACGAGCAGAGCTGATAATCGATTCATACCCGCGCCGAATGGCAAAGTTATCGTTATCGGGTCCCGAGGAGACGATCTGCATTGCCACATCATCCTCGTCCGTCGGTTGTTCGACCTGGAAGCCTTCAAAAGCTGCTGTCAGATCAACTCGCTCCTTGTTGGTTTTACGACAAGTCGTGTTCCAGTCCATAGCAAAGCGTACCATCAGCATCATTACAGCCTGACCAACAATCCGGAGGTGCGTATCGCGCCAGTAGCCAAACTTAGGGGCAATCCCCAGGTACTGGTCGCCGATGTTAAAGCCACCGATGTAGCCAATCTGCTGGTCAATCACCACGATCTTTCTGTGCAGGTGGTAATTCAGCCGTGGGGTTGTAATCCGCTTGTTGGATTTAGAGTTAAAGGGCTGGGCATCCCCACCCAACTCTTCAAGGTGGGCGAAGAAGCGATAGGTGGTCCCTCGTGACCCGCTCAGATCATAGAGCACCTTAACAGTTACACCCCGCTTAGCAGCTGCCTCTAACGCCTTTAGGACCCGTTTTCCCAGGTCGTCCGCATAGAAGGTATAGAATTCCACGTAAACTTGCTTTTGAGCGTGATTAATGTCGTCGATCATCTTATCAAAGAGCTGGTGCCCATCGGTGAAGACCCGGACTTTGTTATTAAAGGTAACTACCGCCCGGTCGAGACTCAGAGAAAGGCTGATCAACTGGCGGGCCCGGGCAAGCTTGCCGTGGGGAACCAGGAGCTGGTGGCTACGGACTAGCTTCTGCTGCCGTTTAACCAGCTTTTTGCCAAACGCCTCCTGCTCCGCACGAATACTGAAGATATCGTCACTCGATAGCTTCCGACCCACGAACAGGTAGATGATAAAACCGATCACCGGAAGACCTGACAGAACCAAGAGCCAGGCCCAAGTCGAGGCGATATCGCGGCGAGTCCGGAAGACGGTCCAGATTGCAAAACCAATGTTAATTAACCACAGGACTTCAATGATGCGTCGTACAACGTCCCATGTCCAAACAATGTTCATTGTTTCTCCCCCTCAATTAAACTGCCACCTATTATATATCAGCTCAGCGCTAACAATCTACACGGATCGGGGAAATGCTATAATGTTCGTAATATTTTCAAGGAGGGACCGCCATGATCAACGCGCAACAGATCAGCCAAAAGCTTCAAGAACAAGGAATTCCCTTTCGGACCATCAAGCACCCGGCCGTCTTTACCGCCGAGCAGGCCGACCGCTATGTTCAGGGTGAGCAGTTTGTCCGCACCAAGAACCTCTTTCTGACCACCAGCAAGCATAATCACTACTATCTGGTATTGATTGAAGAACACAAACGGTTGGACACCAAGCTCTTTCGCCAACAGGCTGGTATACCACGGTTGACCTTTGCTTCCCCCGTCGAACTACAGGCCAAGCTGGGGCTCACCCCAGGAAGTGTTTCACCGTTTGGTCTCTTGAACAATCACGACCATGACGTTCAGCTGTTCGTCGATCAGGACGTAGCCACCGCTGTCACCATCGGCTGCCATCCCAACGACAACACCATGACCACGATTCTGGCCACCAGTGACCTCCTGAGTTTTCTCCACCAGGCCGGCTACCCGGCACAAGTAATTAACCTCTAGCGCAGAATATCGATCAGATTCTTATTGGCGGCCTGCCGTGCTGGCAAGATACCGAAGATCAGGCCAACCGCGGCGGAGGTCCCGAAGGCCAGCAGAAAGGCGGTCATAGTAATGTGGGCATGGATGTGGATACCGCCACCGATCGAATGGGACAGCAGGGGTGCAATCAGGTGGGCCAGCCCGGCACCACCCAGGAAGCCCAGCAGGCCCCCAGTCACCGTCAGGGCCACAGCCTCAACCAGGAACTGCATCATAATGTTAGTCGGGGTCGCCCCCACTGCCAGTCGGATTCCAATCTCCTGGGTTCGTTCCGATACCGAGATGTACATCATGTTCATCACCCCAATTCCGGCAATGAAAAGCGAGATGGCGGCGATGAAGCTGATGAACTTCGTGATAATACTCATCTGGGAGGAGAACTGCTTCAGTTCCTTCTCCATATCCTCGTACTGGTAGCTTCCCTGGCTAGCCGCCGTCCCGTTCCTCTTTAGGTATTTGGCGACCCGTTTGGAGATTTGACCGGCATCGCTGCCCTGATCAAAGGTCAGCTTAATCGTATCTCCCTGATTAACGGCGTCCCCCTGGTAATAGAGGTCAGCGGGCAGGAGTAGACCAGCCCCATACTTGTTTTGATCACCATCCAGTGAATATTCGGCCTGATTCTTGTATACCCCCACGACCTGGTACGTTGTTGTCCCCACGGTCACCGTGGTTCCCAGGGCATTCTGGGCAGTTCCATACTGCCGCTTGGCCAGCGAGAGCTTCATCAATGCCACCGCCTGACCCGTCGCCAGTTCATTTGCTGATAACGATCGGCCCGCCACCAGCTTAACCGCAGTGGTGGGCTTCTTTAGTAAGCTGACGGTAACATTTTTGGTGACGTCGCCAATGTCAGCGTGGGTATTAAGGTTAGCGGTCGCGTGCTCGATCCGCACCCGCCTGATCTCGCCGCCAAACTGATTGTCGATGTTGGTAAGGTCCTGCTGAGTGAAGCCGTTGACCGTTGAATTCTCATTATCCGGTAAATAATAAATTTCGGTCGATTGCTGACCCCGCTTCGTATTATTACCGAACTTGTCATACATTGTCTGGGTGATTCCGTCCCCAATTCCCATGATCGTAATCACCGCAGCAATCCCAATCATGATCCCGATAATCGTCAAGAAACTGCGCTTCTTATTGGCCCGCAGTGAGCGCAAGGCCGTTCGTAGTAATTCACTTATCCGCATCTTATGCCCCCTGGCTGTCGTTAACAACGCGCCCATCGATAATCTTCACTACCCGCTCGCACTGGGCCGCCACATGTGGATCGTGGGTCACCATGATGATCGTGGTCCCCTCATCCCGATTAAGGCGCTTGAAGAGGTCCATGATCTCCTGACTGGTCTCCGTATCTAGGGCCCCTGTCGGCTCATCAGCAATCAGAAAGTGGGGATGGCCGATAATCGCCCGGGCAATCGAAACCCGCTGTTGCTGACCACCGGACATGTTTTGGGGAAGCTGGTCTTCATACCCGTGCAATCCAACCTGGTCAAGCACCGCCGTCACCCGTTCCCTAACTTCCCGGCGCCGTTGCCCGGCATACAGGAGCGGCAAGGCCACGTTTTCTGCCACCGTCGTCTCCCGGATCAGCTTAAAGTTTTGGAAGACAAAGCCGACATTCTGGTTACGCAGGCGGGAGAATTGCTTACGGGTGTAGTCGTGGATCGGCTGCCCCTCATAGAAGTAGGTGCCGGTGAAATCATCATCGAGGAAACCAATGATGTTAATCAGTGTTGACTTCCCGGAACCGGACTCCCCGATGATCGCCACAAACTCCCCCTGGTCAACTGTCAGATTGATGTCATGCAGGATGTGAAAGCGGTGATCACCCTGGCGATAGTACTTATTGATGTTGGTCAGCTCAATCATCTTGATCAATCCTTGTATTATTCTTCAGGTGGTGACCAGGATCGGTAACAATCCGGTCGCCCGCATCAACCCCATCCGTAACCACATAGTAGCTATTGACCGCGTGACCACTAACGTTCACTGCCCGGGCACGACCATCCACAACTACGAAGACCCGGCCGTGCTGAACCGCTGTCTTGGGAATACGAACACCATCCTGGGCAATAAAAGCTTTGGCAGTCTGTCCCGCCATAAATTTATTGGCATTGAGGTTGGCAGTCACCTCGTACTTACTGTTGTTGCCACTGCTTCTGGTTGGCACCTTAGCCAGATAAGTCACCGGAGTCGTCTCGGCCCGGTTCGTGGCTAAGGCCCTCACGTGCAGGTTAGTCCCATTATGTAACTTAGCGTAGTCATACTCCGATACCTGACCCGTGAATTGTAGACTATCTGAATAAAGAGTCACAACTGGTGCGCCCTGCTTTGACTGGTCGATCGTAACGTAACCGGCGTAAGGGGCGGTCAGGGCCTGATTCACCTTACCATTGGTATTATTCAGGCAATTCTGTGTTGCACTAACGCTAGCCTGCGCATCGGCATAGGCATTCTGGGCCTCGGTCAGCTGACTTTGCAGATCACCTTGTTCATCAGCATCCGCCCCATTGAGCTGTTGCTGCAGGCTATTGATGGTCTGCTGCTGGGACCTTACCTGTTGCTGACTTTTGGTGAGGTCGCCCTGCAACTCAACGGCATTGTCCTGACTATCCTGATCGTGAGTCGTCAGGATCGTTTCGCCCTGGGTAACATGATCGCCATTTTTAACGTTCAAATCCTGCAGTTTCCCCGCTGGCAAGGAGAGCACCTGGGTCTGTGTTGGCTCCACCTTTCCGGTCAGGGCAAAGTCGGCCTGACTGGTAACCCGCATCGTATGATACTTCGGCCGGTCATCCTCCTTGTTATTCATTCTCCGCACAGCTACGAGGATGATCACGACAACTAAAATTGCTCCCCCAAGCATCAGCCACCGCCGCCTTCTAGTTACCAGCAGGCGGAAGCGCCGGTTACTGCGGCTGTTCTTTTGCTCACTCATCCTTTTATCCTCCCAATAATTATTTGTTAGAATGTATCACAACCATGATAAATGGCGCAAGAGCAAAAAAAATCACCCGGGAAATATTTCCTGGGTGATTTTTTATCGAGGTGTTTTATCAAGTATTTAATTAATGCAAGGCAGTAAAGAAAGTGATGAATCCAAAGAAGATTCCTGGGAAGTTGGCGACGAACACGGCCCAGTCTCGCTCACTCTTAAACCAGGCGTAGATTGACCAGAGGGTGCAGTTCACCCCAGCAACAAACGGTTGTAGTGGTGCACAGTAAGCGCCATGAAGGTTGTTGATGATCTGTGGGATGTATGAAACGTACATGCAGACAGCGATAACACTAGCAATAACACTCAAAACCCGGATAAATTTTGTTTCCTTCATAATTCTTTTCCCCTTTATGCTTATTTCTCTTATTAAATGCCTAATTAGTTCGTAGCAGCTTTCAGTGCCAGGGCAAAGTCCCCGATCGTGGCGGACCCGTTGTTCTGGGCCAGTGGCATCGTGATGTATTCATCCACGTTGCCAACGTCGACGTAGTTATTCAGGAGCTTCTTGAATTCACGCCGCACCTTCTTCAGGAACTCTTCGCTGACGACCCCGCCACCGAAGACGATCTGGCCAGGACGGAACATCAGGGTAGCGTCCAAAGCCGCTTGGGCAACATAGTAGGCAACGATGTCCCAGACGTGGTCCGTCAACGGAACATCCTGGCCCTTCTTACCAGTCCGCGCTTCGAAGGTTGGTCCGGAAACCAGGCCTTCCAGGCAGTCACCGTGGAATGGGCAGATGCCCTTGAAGTCCAAGTCATCAGGGTGCCGCTTCAAACGGATGTGACCCATTTCGGGGTGGCCGAGCTCGCCGACAAACTTGCCGTCGATAACGGCACCAGCACCACAGCCAGTCCCAACCGTGTAGTAGACCAGGGAATTGATCCGCTTATTGAACAACGTGGAGAGAACATATTCACCATAGGCCGAACCGTTAACATCCGTCGTCCAAGCGATTGGGATGTTGAAGTGCTTCTTGAATGGGCCCACAAAGTCGGTGTCTGCCCACCCCTTCTTTGGGGTATTGGTGATGTAACCGTACTTTGGCGAGCTCCGCCGAATCTCAATCGGGCCAAAAGAAGCAATCCCAATGGCGGACAATTCATCTTTGTATTGGTCAAACCAATCAATGCACTTCTGGATAGTTTCCTCTGGAGTTGTAGTTGGAATGTGAATAGAATCCTTAATCTGGTAATTAATATCACCGACTGCACAGACGAACTTGGTTCCGCCGGCTTCAATACTTCCTAATAACATATTGTGCTCCTCCTTAGTTGTTCTTATCCATTTCAGCACGTAATTTCTTACCGATCTCTTCGTAACCTGGCTTGCCCAACAGGCCAAACATGTTGACCTTGTAAGCTTCCACACCCGGTTGGTTGAATGGGTTGATGCCATTCAGGTAACCGGAAATGCCCATGGCCACTTCAAAGAAGTAGATCAGGTAACCGA
>CAMFOZ010000015.1 GCA_945971245.1 uncultured Lactobacillus sp. | reverse complement strand
GTGATCGCCCAGCGGGTGCCCCTGGATAGTGGGGTACTGAAGATTGGTGAGACGGTCAAGCTCGGCTACTACACCCAGCAGACCGAGGGGGTCGATGACAGTAAGCGGATGATTTCCTTCCTGAGTGAGATTGCCGAAAACGTTACCGACAAGGATGGTAACAAGATCAGTGTTACCCAGCTGCTGGAGCGCTTCCTCTTCCCCCGTTTCATGCATGGTACCCTGATTCGGAAGCTCTCCGGGGGTGAAAAGCGGCGGTTGTACCTGTTGAAGATCCTGATGCAGCAGCCGAACGTCCTTCTGCTGGACGAACCGACCAACGACCTGGATATCGGAACGCTGACGGTGCTGGAGGACTACCTGGATAACTTTGCGGGAACGGTCATCACGGTTTCTCACGACCGCTACTTCCTTGATAAGGTGGCCGATGACCTGTTAATCTTCCATGGAAACGGTCAGATCCAGCGCTACACGGGCCGGTTTACCGACTATCTCAAGGAACAGCAGGCAGCTAAGGACAGCCAGCAGGCAGCAAAGGAGACCGCCAAGAAGACCAAGCCAGCACCAAAGGAGAAGCCCGCGGCCAAGAAGAAGACTAAGCTGACCTATGCGGAACAGCTGGAGTGGAACCACATTGATGATGACCTTGACCAGCTTGATCAAAAGCACCAGGACTTGGAGAAGCAGATGGCAGCTGCGGCTAGCGACTACACGAAGCTGGCCGACCTGCAGAAGCAACTCAACGAGGTCCAGAAGCAGATCGATGAGAAGACGGCCCGCTGGGAGTACTTGAGTAACTTTGTCGATGAATAACTGACAGAAACTCAAAGCCTTGATGTATCAACGTTTTCAAGGCTTCTGTGCACTTAAGGTTCCCTCTAGGGGGACTCCAGGGGGATAATTACAGCAAATTTAGTTTATCTGTGTACTTTTCCTTAGCCTCCTTGGTAACGTGAAGATAAATTTCACGAGTGGTCTTTTCGGTTGAGTGGCCAACTCTCTGCTGAACGATATACATTGGGACACCTAGCTCAGCTAGTTTTGAGATGTGTGTGTGCCGAAAGATATGACAGCTTACTGGTTTGTCAATATTAAATTTTTCTTTGGCAAGTCGTAGCCACCAATTGATCGTTGGCTCAGGGAGATAGTCACTCCCCGGAGTACGGAAAAGAAAACCGTCTGTAATCAATTCGTGCTGTTCTCTCACAATCTCCATAGCCCTTTCGGGTATCTCGATCGTTCGAACACTTGATTGTGTTTTTGGGGAATCTTGCTTGACAGCTTTTTCTCCCGGGATCCTTACGATGGTTCCAGTGACAGACACAGCCCACGGCTTAGCATGCTTGTTGAAGTCTTCCCACGTAAGTGAGGCAGCTTCTCCGTAACGCATACCGGTCAGATACAGGAACTCAGCAAACCGGCCATATACCTCGTTTGTTTTGTATAGATATCCGAGAACTTTTTTCAGCTCTTCTGGTTCTAAGTATTTTGCTTCCACGTCCGATTGCTCGTCGGAGCGATAGTCAACTTCAACGTTGTCCATAGGATTAGTTTTCAGATAATCGTGGAGAACGGCGTATTTAAGCATTATATTGAGTGTCTCTTTGTAGTGCTTAACTGAACCATTTTTAAGTTTCTTTTTATAAATCAAGTCGTTAAGGTAATTGGTAAGGTATTTAGGCGTCAGCTTAGAGATGATAGCGTCTGGCCCGATCCCTTCAACAAGATTCTTGGCACGGCTTTTACCGTTATAGTAGGTGTACGCCTTAACCTTTAACTTGTAGTCGGGGAGCCATTCCTCTTTCAGTTCTTCTAGGGTAACGCCTTTTTTGATCTTGCCATCAACCACATGCTTCAATTTCTCCCGTATCTTAGCCTCTAGGGCCGCCTGAGCTTCTTTACGAGTGTGCGCAGTGTTCTTACTCAGTGTAATTGAAACTCGCCTAGGCTTCTCTGTGAGTGGGTCCTTGTACTGCTCAACGAACTTGAAATTATTTTTTGATCGTTTTTCTACCCACATGTTCTCACCTCCTTTCGTCGAATGTATGTTCTTTTAAGGCTATTTTTAAACCGGTCGATTTCGACCGGTTTATTTTACTTTATGAATTTAATTAAAAAACCAATAATTGTGCAACTAGCAGTTACTATTCCGATTGCGGTTACGTAAAACCAAACTTTCTGGTTTTCAAACTTGGTATTTATTTCTTGGAATCTGGTATTCATAGTTTCAAATTTCAAATCAGTGTTTGCTTTATTACTATCAATTTTATTTTCTAATTGATTAAAACGCTTATCTATATGATGTAGCAGTTTTTCGTTACTTAATTCAAGCTCAGTATGAGTTACATACTTATCATCCATATTATTTCCACCTCCGTTACCATCATTATCTACTGATTTGGAGGGCTGGACAACGTGTGATGATTGAAAAACGTTTGGCCTGATTATTTTTCCCTGTTCAGTTTCCATTTATTCCCTCCTGCTTAATTGGAATATACGTTTTAAAAAATCGACCATAATGTAATGATTCAGCTATTTCGGGATCACTAGATTGCTTATTTGTGTATGCTGCTTGGAAACCTATATTTTTGATTCCCTCTGGAACTTTAAAATTAAAGTCAACATCATATTTAAAAAGAGAATAATCAGGGTCTAGTGGCAGAACTCCTAGTTGTTGACTAACTGCTTTTTCATTGGCAAAAGCAGTGAAATATATGAAATTGTTTTTATTTAGGTTGATTTCGGAAAAATCTATTGGTACATATATTGCGCACTCAATATGCAAAGAAACTTTTCCACCAATAACAGCTAATTCGGGAACTTTGCTTTTTCCTTGGCTTACGTTAAACTCGACAATATAAATAGAATCTTTTTGCACATTGGCATCATCCATAACCTCACGTCCTTTCCGAAGGGCTATTTTTTATCGCTTAAAATATATGTTCATTTAAGCCTCTTATTAAAGCCGATCCGTTCTGGGTCGGCTTTTTTATTGTCCTACATATCCATATACGCCAGCTTGATTGAGCCCTCGTGCTGTCGAAGCTGCTTGATCTGAACTGATCGTTCCCTCGTTATAGTCATAAGCAGTATCACCATTCTCACCGAGGACAACCACTTCAGAATCATACTTATTGCCATTAGACGAGCTGGAACCACTAGTTGGGGTTGACGTGCTGCTGACGTTGCTTTGCTTAGCAGCTGAAGTATTGCTTGAAGCAGGCTGAGTATTTGAAACGCTGCTGGTTCTGCTTGCCTCTGTGCTCTGACTGCTTGAACTTGCGCTGGTCATCACAGACGCGCTTGATGAGCTACTCTTTTTGGCTTTCTTATGTGTCTTCTTGTGGTGTTTGACTGCCTTAGTTGATGAGCTACTAGATGATGCCTTGTGTGATTGCGATGCCAGATTGTTGCAGGCTGACAGCGACAGCCCAGCCAGCAGGGTGGCACAAATTAAACCTATCTTTTTCATGGTTGATTACTCCTACTCAACTGCGTCTTGAATTACTTCAATCAGTGTCTCGTCATCAGGCCCAGACTTTGGCCCTTGCGTATCTGGATCAGAAGAGATCAGCCCATCACTTTGCTCAGAAAAGCTTGGTTCAATATAAAAAGCAGTTGCGCCTTGACTAAAGTCCTTGAGCGAATCAGCTTTAACGGTTGAGTAGTAGTTGTTCTTGTTGATCTTCTTGCTTGAGAAGGCGATGATCATGTTAGCCCCATCACTGTTGCCGTTGAAGAACGCAACCCCGCTCTTTACGAAGCTCTTAGGAACGTTGTTCATAGTATGTTGAAAGTTTGCAGCCAGCTTTTCTCTTTGAGATTCGCTCTTAATCTTCGGCTTGTTCTTAAATACCAGGACAAGGTAATTGTTTGAAGTATACTTTGCCTTAGTGATGTTTAGGCTTTTACCAGATTTAGTTGTGTTTAGATACTTGACTAAATCATCTGGATTGTTTGAATTGATAGCATCTTGGCGTAAACTAGCAGATGCCATACTCACGGAAAAAACAATTCCTAAAAACATTCCCAACGCAATCAATAATTTCTTCATTTCTTCTCCTCCAACTATAGCTTTTAACGTCGATCACGTTTGGACGTACTGTTATTAGTAACTTGCTATGACTTCCTTAACGATGTTCTCGTCTCGAGACGGAATGTCATTTTGTCGCATGAATTCCAAATAATTTACGGAATATGGATCGTCGCCGGTTATGACTAAATATTTGTCGAACAGGTACTTAATCATAAAACGGTTGGCGCCATATTCCATTTTTAATTTCATCGTCATAGTTGCCCGATAAAGTTGCCACTCATTACGTTGCTTAGCTGCATGACCCAATTCATGCAGTAGCACAACCTCATGTTCAATTTCATTTAATTCTTGATTGATGAAGATCGCATTCCATTCGGGAATGTAGTACCCAGGCTTTTCAAAATCCCCAACGACAACGGCAACTTTCAATTTTTTGATAACTTGATGAATGTCTATCATAAGCTATCAGTCCTTACTAGCTAAATACGCTTTCCATAGGCTTTTCATAACTTTTCGATCATGTTCGGTAACGGGCTGGCCATCGAAGGACATGGCGCCGTCAATAGCTTCGTCAAGGTCAACAGGTTCGGGCACCTTATTTTTATTGCCATTTAATAGATAATCAGTTGTTACATTAAATACGTTCGCTAATTTATTTATCATTTCAAGGTCTGGCTCTGTTCGGCCATATTCCCAATTTGCATAGGTCTGCATACTAGATAGACCTATCTGTTTAGCAACAAGTGTTTTGCTCCAGCCCTTGCTTTCCCTCAAAGAGGTGAGGCGCTTACTAAATTCGGTCATAATACTCATACTCCTTTTTAGCTATATGATACAACTGTTAAACATAATAATTACATTTTTAGCTAAATAATTTAATAATAGTGTTGACTTAGCTGAAAAAGCGAGTATTATAATAACTGTAAGTTAAATAAAACAGCGAACATGGAGGTGATGTAATGACTTCACTGATTAAGAGAGATGCTTACATTAAACTAAAAGAGGAAGTGGACAGTAGAGGGCTTAAAACCAGTTATGTCGCAAGGAGGATCGGTATTACGCCCAATTATCTAGCTAGTATTATGAATGGCAATCGTAACTTAACAACTGATGTAGCCATTAGAGCTAGTCAAGTTTTAGACTTGCCAATTGACTATTTTTTAAATTAAAGTTAGCTATTTTAGCTAATTGAAAGGAGAAAATAAAATGAATCAACCACAACTATTTAATTTTCAAGGTCAACTAATGAAAGAAACGATTGAAACAAAAAAGGAACCTAAACAGGTTCCCGTGAAAATCAACAAAGAGTTAGCCAAAAAGTCAATTATTAATTTTCATCAAAGCCTAAAAAAGATGCAATCGCATCTTTAACCAGATTATCCATTCGTTGTTGTTGATAAATATGTTCGTAATTTATCTTCAAGTCTTCTGGATTGTCAGTATTTTGAACCACAACGTCTTGAAGCTGTCGACTAACTTCGGGACTATCAAAATTCTGATTAAATTCTTTGATGAATTGTGACCAACGCTTTTCAAATTCTTCTTTGGTCATATGTTTTCACCTCCCTTCGTTAGGGACTGACTTGATTATATCAAAGCATTTAAGGAGGCAATCAAATGCAACCACAATTATTTAACTTTCACGGGCAACGAGTCCGCACAGTGATCATCGACAATGAGCCTTACTTCGTTGGTAAGGACGTTGCAACGATTCTTGGGTACAAGAATCCTAGTGTAGCTGTTAGCAAGAACGTGTCCGACAAATACAAAGGGGTTACCGAAATGGAAACCCCTGGTGGAAAGCAAAAACTGGTAATTATTTCAGAAGCTGGCCTTTATAAACTAGCTTTCAAATCTAACGTCCCACAAGCCGAACGGTTTACGGATTGGATTGCTGACGAAGTTCTTCCATCTATCCGCAAGACAGGTAGCTACTCAATTCAGCGTAAGCCAGACAGCTATATGATTGATGATCCAGTCAAGCGTGCTGAACGGTGGATCGAGGAACGTAAAGCTTACGAAGCACTAGTGCCTAAGGGTAAATATTTCGATAGTCAGATGCGCAATCCAGGGCTGATGACCGTCACCGAGATCGCTAAGGACTACGGTATGTCGGCCCGAGAGTTCAACCAGCTACTTCACAAGTACGGTATCCAGTTCAAGCAGGGTAAGCACTGGGTCCTTTACCACAAATACGATGGCAAGGGCTACACACAGTACGAGCCGTTTGCCTACAACGACAACAAGGGTGTTCACAACAATCTCAAGTGGACGCAACGCGGACGAAAGTTCATTTACGACACACTCAAGGAACACGGCATCTTGCCAGTGCTTGAGCAACCAGAATTACTGCCGGAGGTGAATGCAGTTGACTAAGCAAAACAAAAAGGCCCTGCTGCTATTGGCGTTAGCGGTAGGACTATCGAAACTAATCGGTCTCATTTTAGATGAAGCTTGTCAGCCAGCTGACTTATCCGATCTTTTAAGTTCACTTTATGCTGATGCTTCAGAGACCTAAGGAATCCATAGTAGGAAACGTAGTACACGGCGAACAACTTTGAATCATTGGTTAGCAATTTATCAATGCCGTTTATGGTGAACTTCAAGTCATGCTTTTGCAGATAATCTTGAAGAATTGAGATTGCAAAATCGTGTGCACGCTTCTCCTCATCTTTCACAAAAACACCTCCTTTCGTAGGAGATGAGTCAAGTATAGCAGAGAGGAGATGATCTAATGAGCCCGTTTCGCTACCAGTTCACGTACGATGAGCTTCACGAAGAGCTTGGCATATCACTTGCCACCATCAGGCGGCGCAAAAGCTGGGCTCAAGATAACTACCCAAACTGGCGTAAGGCGTTCCTGTACGGGGGCCTGATTGATATCCGTGAGTGGCAGAAGGTAATCGCCGCTTACTCAGATTATCAGTACAAGGCCCATCAGGACCCACACCTAAGAATTTTAGAGGGAGGAAGATAACAATGTTAAACACAACTATCAAAAGCACCGTCACGACGGCGGCCATCTTCGTTGCACTGCTGAGTGAGCACGTCGCTATCGCAGTCATCTGCGGTATGTACCTGTGCTACCTATTAGCGGCCAGCATGGTTGAGCCAAACGACGAAGACACAAAAAAAGACGCCGGCACTGGTGATGCTGACGTCGAAAGTAACTGAAATATATCAACAAGGAGAATTGTACCACATGGATGAACAGAAAAAAATGGGTGAAGGCTATTTAACCCTTAAGCATCAGTTAAGAAAGACTATCTTTGATGGTTACAAAGTCACTATTGACGATGAACAAACCATTAACCATTACTACAAGGTTCAAAGACACCTTGATCGAGAGATTTGCAAGTTGATGGGGTGGGACCATGACTGAGAAGAAAGACTGGGCAGATATCTACTACCAAGAAACGTCAGATATGGCTGACAAAGTTATTGAAGAAGCCTATGCCCACAGCCACAAGTACGTTGATGCCGTGAAATACATTCGACGTATCGAGCGAATGGCATTCGGAGATGTGCCAGATAAAACTGCCCATGCTTCAATGCGAATCTTTGAGCTTGTCTGTGAGCTGGCAATCAGCAAGATACGTGAGCAAGCCCAGGAAGCACCAATTCCGAAGGAGGACCAACAGTGACACTACTAGAAGTTCAGATTGATTTGAAAGCCCCTAAGTCCCAGTTCAACAAGTTTGGGGGATATAAGTACCGGAGCACGGAGGATATCCTGCAAGCCGTCAAACCGCTGCTGAAGAAGTACGGTGACAGCCTAGAGCTATCCGATGAGCCTGTTCTCATTGGTGACTGGCACTATATCAAGGCAACGGCTACCTTCAAAGATCATAAGTCAAGCGAGACTACGACCGTTACCGGGTATGCTCGTGAATCGGCTAGTAAGAAGGGCATGGATGACAGCCAGATTACTGGGACTGCCTCAAGCTACGCTCGTAAGTATGCCTTGAATGGCTTGTTCCTGATTGATGATACCAAGGACGCTGATACAACCGAGTACCACCAGCAACAGCAACCACGACAGCGGCAATCAGCTAAGCGATCAGCTCCAAAGAAGCAGATGACCCAGCTGCAGAAGGACCAAGCTGAGTACAAGCAACTCAGACAGAAGATTATGCAAGCCACTGATGCAAAGATGACCCTAGGCGAGGCTAACAAGCAGATTGCCAAACTGGCAGGCATTCAAAGCAACGATAGTGATGAAGTGAAGGGCCAGAAGATGGTCAAGGCAGCCAAAGAAATTCTAAGTAACTACCAAGGAGGTAGCAACAATGATTAGTGCAACTATTATCGGTCGGTTAACCCGTGACCCAGAGCAACGTCAAGCAGGCCAGTACAACGTCACCAACTTCACGGTGGCCTCAGACAGTACCCGGAAGAACAAACAGGGCGAGTATGACACCACCTTTGTTCGTTGTGCCGTGTTCGGACGGCAGGGCGATGTGATCGCTCAGCAGTTCCAGAAGGGCCGTCCGATCATCGTGAGCGGTGAGTTGTCCACTAACGAATGGCAAGACCAGCAGGGCAACCAACGGCAGTCATTCGAGATGAGCGTACAGAACTTCTCGTTCGTGCCACGTGACTACTCGCAAGAACAGGCACAGCAGGAACAACAAGCACCAGAGGTAACCGATGACGATATGCCGTTCTAAGGAGGCTGAGAGATGTCGTTATTAATTCAAGAACCACCATTGCAAGTATTACCGAGTTTGGCCGTTAAGGTTGGACTTAATGAAGCTATTGTTTTACAGCAGATCCACTACTGGCTACTGAAGTCCAACAACGTACGAGATGGACACAGGTGGGTATACAACAGCTACAGCGAATGGAATAAGCAATTCCCGTTCTGGAGCAGGAACACTTTAATAAGGACGTTTAACAGGCTTGAAAAGCAGGGATACTTAATTTCAGCCAACTATAACAAGGCTAAGTTCGACAAGACTAAGTGGTATCGGATTGATTATCAAAGGCTAGATGGTAAGCCGTTTACCCAAAATGGGCATGCGAGAAACCCAGAATTGGCAGATGGGGGAACCAAGAATGGGCAAACCAATACCAAGAGACTACCAGAGACTACTCCAGAGACTAACAACAAACATAGTGCATCGCCAAGCAATGCACTGTCTGTGCACCAACTCGAAGATGACTTTGAAACTGTCTGGAAGCAGTACCCCAACAAAAAGGGTAAGAAAGAAGCCTTTAATCATTACAAGGCATGGCGTAAGAAGTCGAAAGGCAACACCAACGATCATCTATTGAAGCGTCTCAGCATCTACAAGGATTACATCGAGGCTAATAAGAGCTGGTATCACCCTATGAACGGTTCTACTTGGTTTAATGGCCGCTTTGATGATGACTGGTCAACGGACGGAGCAACCACGCAGTCATCATTCAATGAAGACCAGTTCTTTAACGATCATTCGAATCCAATTCCAGACGTTAACAAAGATGATCTGCCATTCTAGGGGGTGAACATATGGCAACAACAATGGCTCTAAATGCCATTCAGAAGATCGCGGCTAAGAAGATCTTTCAGCTGACTGGCAAAAATATGAGTGACCCTCGTGACTACAACACTGTTAAACGCCACGTAATCGCCCGTAACAACCGTTTGGTAGCTGGATGGGGAAAACAGCACGACCTGTTTCAAAACGCTGAATACATCAACGGGAGCCTCTACAGTGGCGGTCAGCGATTGGACTTCTCCTTTAAGGATTGGAACACAGCTATGCAACCGCAGAACGTCCAAGGCGCTAAGAACGTCGGGAACAAGTGCTACGTGCTGGCTAAGCAGATGGTCAACACACCAATGAAGGTGTTGATGACAGGTGCCCCAGGAACGGGTAAGACGTCACTGGCAATGGCTATCCTTAACTTCATGGCTAGCGAGGGTTTCTCAGTGATGACAGTATCCACTATGGAACTGGCCCACTTGATGGAAAACCGTTTCGAAGCTACTGATGTGAAAGATCGGCTTTACTACCTAGAGAAGCTGATGAAGACCGCCGACGTACTGCTCTTAGATGATTTGGGAACAGAAGGCGGCATGAAGAAAGATGCTAAGCCAGTTCGCGAGGATATGCAGGAGCTGCTGTTCCGGGTAGCAAATGCACGGCTGGACCTTAAAAGAAATGAGCCAGTTCACTCCACGATTGTGACTACCAATTGCGAGACGAAGGAACTAGCTCAGATGTACAACGAAAAAATTATTAGTCGAATAGTTCCACATAACCGACAACAGATTGTTGATTTTAGTGGATTACAGGACGTAAGAAAGTAGGAAGACATGATTAAGCAAGTAAAGATTCCCAACGATATGCAATGGGCCGATATCGTTGATGAGATTGAAATGGACGTTGAGGATACTGACATGATCCTGTGGGTTGGCTCAGCAGACGGCCACTACGCAATGCCATGGGATAGCTTTAAGCGACTATTTCAGGACACTGAGTACCGTGTGCAGGGTGGCTACTGTGCCTTAGCAAGTGATCTGGTGGTTGTGCTAACCGATGGCAGCTGGTATGAGCAAGCCGACAACGGCTACCTGTACCACCGTTGGCCACCGCAGCTTCAGTTGAACTACAGACCATTTGAGAAGGTAGTTGGCCAGGGATCAAGTAGTTTGGGGGAGTTAAACGAAAATGATTAAGCTGACGTTTGACTTCCCACCAGTCGCACAGGCACGGCCTAGAGCAACTCGTTTTGGCAAGGGCATACGCCTATACGATCCCAAGCAGGTGCATGTCTACAAGGCTCAGCTGGCCGAGAGTGCGCAGTTTATGTATCACGATGAACCGCTGGCTGGTCCGTTAAAAGTTGAGCTGTGGTTCTATCGCCCGGTGCAGAAGAGCATCTCAAAAAAAGAACGGTCACTACGGCTCACAGGAACACACAGACCGACAGTTAAGGCTGACGTCGATAACTTTATCAAGTCGACACTGGACGGCCTTAACGGGCTTCTCTGGGAAGATGACAGGCAGATAGTGGACATCATTGCCCACAAGTATTACTCAGATCGGCCAAGAATTGAAATTGAAGTGGAGGAACTGAAATGAAGATTAACGAAGCGTTAAACATCATTAACAGCACTAGGACGGTGAGAGCCAAGTTTGAAAATTCAAAATTGACCTTTGCAACCAAGAAAATGCTTGGAGATGGTCACTGGGGATTCTGGTTCTTACGAATGAATGAGGCCGCATCAGGATGGTATTCAGTCAACTTTGAATATTGTTATCTTGACGGAGCTAGTCCACAAGACCTAGCCCGCACGATGGATGTTGTTCAGCGGTTGATTGATACGCCTGTTGATGAGCGTGGGAAGAAGTATCGGCTAGTAGCAGTACGGTATAGCCACACCGCTAAATATTATGTGACCAAGATGTTCAGCGGTGTGGATGAGGTCGGCTTTGAATTAACGACGAACAAAGACCGTGCGGCAGTCCTCAACGAGAGAGGACTCGATGACTGGAAGAACAGAGAGCCGGGTCTCGCACAAGCAATTGATGCCATGAAGGAGGAGGCTAAGGATTATGACAATGCCGACTGAAATTGATCTTGGTAAAGGATATAAGTACCACCCAGCGGTTGGGATCTTCAAAGATGGTGAGTTAGTCATTGACGAGAAAACATTGATTGCAATTACTTACTGGCAAGACCTTGTTAGAGGCGTGAGACAAGGAAACGGATTGTGGAGGTCAGAGGATGATTAAACGTACTCGCAAACGCCAGATTCAGTGCGCAGCTTTCATGGATCACACGGGTTACGAGTGGTCACAGTGGTGGCACAAGGCGGCCAGAAAACCGAAGAGGTGGAAGAAATGAAGAAAATACAATCTAACGATTTTGGCACAAAATTAACTAATTTAGATTCACATTTGAATTTTGAGGTTGTCACAAAGGACGAGACAAAGGCTGAATTAAACGGCGACTTTTTGCAACTGCAGCAGCAAGAGGCTGGCGACGTTATAGTCAAGTATGCTGATGATCCCGTACTAGCTATGGTTGAAGTCGAGAACACTCCGGTTATCAAGCTAGAAGTAACTTACGTGGATAAGCTTAACTCAAAGATGTTTGCAGATTTAATTAGGCTATGTGGTGAATACCTACCAGAATCAGGTGATAGTAATGAAACTAGCTGAGAAACAGAAAAATTGTCCGTACTGTCATGAACAAAGTGACCATTATGCAGAGCCAATTACAGGTGGCTTTAATGATATTGGGTGTGGATTAATTAATGCCAGCGGTAAATGGTATATCAGTAGTTGGGATTTTGACGTTATGAAAATAGCTGATGATCCAGTAGTAGTCTGCCCCATGTGTGGTCGACCCTTGAACGAGGATTCAGAGTGATGAACTACGATGAAGCGGTCGAGGCAGAGGAGGATGGTGCATTGATCACTGATGGCGAGTATGTGTACAAGATCATCAGCCATAGGATCTTGGCTGCAAGCGTACCGGTGTTCACCATTCAGAGGCAGTCGTTGGGTATTCCATTCGATGGGATCGAGGTTGATCCGATAACGGTGACGAACATGTGGAGGGTAACAGATGATTAGAATTGTTGGAAACATAGTTGGGAGCCTGTTTAGCTGGCTGGTGATCGGCTCGGTAGCACTGATGGTCTTAGCGATTGCACTGATCATGCTTGGCGGATCGTGCTGGATTGCCTTTGCTATCTGGCGGGCAGTGTTCGGGTTCTTTATGTAGGGAGTATTTATGAACAGATATAAGAAATCATTAATAGTTGGTGCAACCGTATTAACGCTGGGCTTGTCAGCGCCTATGACAGTTCATGCTTCGATCTTTGGATGGTTTGATAACTTTGAGCTTAATTTGCGGTCGACAACAACCGGATTACCGCTGACCGTATCGACTTATGACTTTGACGGTCAGAAGATCGACCAGGCGAAAGCCAAGTCAGCTGACATTCATACCGATAGTGAGATGAGTAAGAAAGATGACGATGGTAACGAGCAATCGAGTGTGATCGACGTTGACTACGGTAACAAACGTATGACACACGTAGGATCAACGCTGATTGCTTATGAGGGCATGAAGAACTATGAAGACCAGTTCTCTAAGCACGTTAATATTGATGATCACGAGAAGTCAGTGCCGTTGCTCAATTCGATGTATCAAGACTTCAAGAATCAGTGGAATTCTCAGGCCCGTGTTGTGATGATTAGGAGCCAATCTGGTAAGCCAATTGCTGTGTTTGTCGGCAATCACGTCTCAGTTCAAAGCACTGAGATGAAGAATTCGACCAAGTTCACGGTTGACGGCCATCGCTTGTTTGCTTATCGGTGTGACTACACCGTCTATCCAATGAGCAGTATTAAGAGCTCTGTAGCCAACAAGGTAATTGATTAGAAAACAAAAAAGGCGCTCACACGGAGCACCCCAGAGATATAAATAAAAACCAAATTCATTATATCACTATGGGGGTTTCATTGTGAGTAAGAAAGAGGAAGTAATCTTCGATAGTACCGTTGATGTCGATCAGACAATCAAGAACGTTAAGCATTTCCTGGATGTCGAGTATCCAGCGGCCAAGCGACGAGCGAAGCGGAGCATCTCGACGATCAGCTCACCGTCAATGGACGGTATGCCAAAGGGGACACCAGCCGGGAACATCATGGAGAATAAGCTGGTCAACCGGGCTTACTGTCGTCAGGTAGCTGTGGCAGTACCACTGGTGATTGAGGAGTGCTCACGCTGGAGCAGGCATATTCTGAAGCTGCTGTATCTCGATGGCTACGATGACACGTATTGCATTGCTAACTTGCCGTACTCCGACAACTGGTACTACAAGAATCTGAAACCTAAGGCGCTAATGGAGTTCGCCGAGATCTATCCGATCGCCGAGTTAATGGTATTCAAAAAAGTACAGTGAGAGTACAGTATCAGTACAGTTTTTGTACAGTGACAGTACAGGAGCATGACAGAAAACAGGGATATTCTAGTAGTATCGAAGATGAAACGAGATTCGATGAAACCCACGACCTGAGCACGTCGCTAAACTACTTAAATCTCTTCTATAAGAGACTAATTTAGTAAATTAATCTAGTCCGTAGATGCCTGTTACGGATACTCACAACATCGCAACTCTCTATCTACGTGCAAGCGGCGGAAATCCGGTAGCCAAGCCGACTTGATGGTGGCAGATGACCATAGTTCCGCATTGAGACTATTACTACCAACACCAATTTTTACAGGTATCGAATGATTCTCTCGGGCATTATATGCCTCCCTTGTTGGATGAAAAGCGTAAACGTTTCTTACAACTAACTGCCTCTCTTGATAGTCTCAGGCAACCGTGCTGTTAGCAGCAGAAGAGTCCGTGATCTAACTCAACGGCTAGATGATCACAAGATAGAACACCGACGCTGACGTTACAGGAGCTGGCGGAAAACGGCGACCGGGTGCGATAGCTTACGTGTTCTATATATGCTGATGATGTTCGTTGCAATGCAACGTCATGGGCACGCTGGGGCGGTACACCCAGTGCGCGGTGGTTCAAGTCCACCCATCAGCGTTGACGTGGTAAAAATTCATTTGACAAGGAGTTGAAAAGCCCCTTTCTTGTAGTCTTTTAATCGCACACAACCACGTCTTACTGCTATCTGGTGATGACTAGGGCTGAATAACCCTATTCGAGTGGTTCAATTCCACTTGGCAGTATTACTCGCTTAGTGAGCCTGAGCGAGTGGCCAACGTCCTACGGTTAGGGCACGTTTACAGCTTTTTCGCGCATGAAGCCGGTTCGACTCCGGCTCTTGGCTTTTCAAGGCGACTTACTTTATACATCACTAAAGGAGTTGAGATCAGCACCTCACTTCCATGCTTCGCCTTGATACCAGATGATAATCACGAGTGGTTAAAGATGCAACGATCTATACACACATGGTTTACATTCATCTGGAGATGTTCGGTGTGGAAAGCCGATCATCATTATGAGCAGTCCATGTCATTTCACGAGTGGTTCAAAGTTACGATTGCTCATATCAACTACGTCCGCAACGACGCTAAACTACGATCATTTTATCTTTGCCTAAGCCTAGTCACTTTGACTGGGCTTTTGTATTATGTGTATTGAGGTGAAGATAAAATGAGCAATGATCCATTTAACATTAATGTCAACTCGGATGCCTTACGTGAGAACGGTGAGTTATTAAGGCAAGCGTCAGAAAAGCTGGCGATGGAAAACCAACTTAACGTAGATTCGAAAAAGGCGAATATTGAATCACTAGAGGTGCTAAAGAAAATAGAAATGAATACAGAGTATCTCAAAAACATTGTTGATCTGCTTAGTGTAAGTAACGAGCATCAGAAGGAGCTTAACGATCTGGTTCAAGATATTTTGAACATTGCAAAATCTCCGGATGAGAAAGAAGCACAAAGTAGATATAGAAGTGTAATGAAGAAGATTGGCGATTTCAGTGTGATAACATCGTCGGCATTGAATATTGCCAAGCTATCATCACTTGCAATCACGGTCTTACAGTTCTTCATGCAGTCACATTAATATCAATTTAGCGTCTAGCGTTTGCTGGGCGCTTTTTTATTGAGGTGAAGATGGATGACTGTCAACGATACCAAAGACGTTCAATTATTAGTTAAGCAGATCAGCGATGAGCAGGACGACTTCGAGATGGCCCACTGTGACGAGGACGATCTTTATGAGGCTGTTCTAAAGGAAGTAGTCAAAGGTAACCCAGAAGCTCGCTCAATGGCTGCTGAGGCACTCAAAACGAAGCTGATTGATTTTGCACGTTATTGTGCTTAGGAGGACAAACAACATGAAGAAAAATATTATAGATTCAATAAACACATTTCCAACTAATGATGATGCACATAGTTTGGCAGACCTTCATCGGAAGCAAAATGAAAAGCAGAATAAAGAGTGGAAAGCACTTTGCGGTGAAATTAATCGACAACTTATCGGTGACTTACGTCAAGAACGTGATGAACTGGAAACCAAGACCGCTAAGCTAGAGAACTTTATTAACCAGGGCGTCTATGCCAACGATGTTGACCGGGAACATAAATTTATGTTGGTCGAACAGTTGAAAGCAATGACTGTTTATCATGCAATCCTTGAGACCCGAATTCGTTTGATGGTGGCTGAACATGCGATGGACTAAGAATTGGGGAACAGTCAGCGGCAATGCTGAGTTGTATATGCTAAACCATGCTGAACATACCCATGAACGTATAACCAAGAAGAATAAAGGAGATAAGCACAATGCAGTGGTTAGCAATCATACTAACAGCGATATTCACAGCCGCTAAGTTAGCTGGAATGATCACATGGAGTTGGTGGCTAGTGTTCTTGCCAACGTTAGTCTGGGCAGGATTCTTACTGCTTATCTTTGTAGTTGCCATTGTTGTGCAGATGCTGAAGGACTGCTGACCATGCCACGATACAGACGATGCAGATATCCTGGTTGTCATGCGATGGTGCAGTTCCCTAATCATTATTGTAAACAACACTTTGAACATGAAGCGGAATATCTAGCCAATCGACAACGATGGGCACGTAAGCATAGAGAACAGTACCAACACCACGACCAACGATATGCTAAGCACTACAACACAGTGACTCGTAATCGTAGTGAAGAACGCAGTGACCAATACAAGTTCTATCGTAGTAAGCAATGGGTTGACCTAAGACAATCGGTGCTAGACCGTGACCATTACCTATGCCAATATTGCAAAGCATATGGCAAGCTAACACCTAACAGCAAAACGGTTGACCACATTGTGCCGATTGCATATGACCAGTCTATGATGGCAAGCAAGGACAACCTCGCAACAATCTGTCGAGAATGTCACAGGCTCAAGACACGGTGGGAACAATCATATTATGGAACTGGTCAAAACAATACTAAAAAGGATGTCCCGGAGATCCATGACATCCACCGAATCGTATTTTTTATGCACCAGAAATAAAAAACATCCCCCCGGTGGTACGGCCCAAAAGAGAGCAGCACACAATGCAATCGCCTTGCGCACACGCGATATTTTTCAAAATTTTGCCCTAGGGGGGCTAATTGCGATGAAAGGAGGCCCATTTGATGGCCAAAAAGGTCTATTTTAAGCAGAATAACGGGCATTTGCCGCCTAGACCGCCCCATTATTTGGGCACCCTTGCTAGTGCCTGTTGGCGTAAGATCGTGCCCTTTTTAGAGTCGACCGGGCGGGTCGAGAGGATCGACGTGGGATTGGTCGAACAATACTGTGCTAACTACGAGATCTATCGCAATGCCTATCAAGATATCCAAGAAAACGGGATCCAGGCCAAGATCTTCACCTCATTGCAGAATTCAAGTGGTGAGGTCATTGGTAAGGACTTCGTTGGTTTCCGTAAGAACCCGGCGGTGGCCACCATGAAGGATGCGTTGAATCAACTTAATTCCGTTGGTATTCAGCTAGGGCTATCACCTAAGAGCCGACAGGAACTAATGCAAATTGCTAGTCACAAGAAAGAGAAGTCGGTTGCTGAACAGCTTAAAGAATCCGGCTTGGTATAGGAGATGAGAGAGTATGGAAAAGATTGATCTTACCCAGTCCCATGATGTGCTGGGAGCCTATCACAGCATTGACTGGAGCAAAATCCGGGATAAATACCAGGACGCAGGCACGAAATACGCCTTTACCGTTTTGGACGAGAAGATCACAACCGGCTATCTAATGAAACTGGCGGCTTTTCGCCACGTCCAGGACCTGCGCCGGGCTGAGACTACCGACTTCCCGTATCACTACGACGTTAAAGAAGTCGACAAGATCTTGAAGTTCGCTTCAATTGCTCCAAACGTTGATACTGGGAAGCCTACCGAGTTGATGAACTGGCAGAAGTTTATTTTTGCCATGCTCTTTGGCTGGCGTGATGACCTGGGAACTAAACGGTTTACACGTGTTGTCCTCTCGGTAGCGCGTGGGCAAGGTAAGACGTACCTGATGGCCATTTATATGTGCTACTCATTCCTGATTGAGTCTATGGGGCTGTCTAACCAGGACTTTTTAGTCACGGCTGAGAACTACGACCAGACCGGGAAGCTTTACGGCTATATCAATAGCATGCTGAAAAAGATCATCGAGGACCAGCCCGTCTTTGCGACGTTGGCCAAAGAGGATGAACTAGTCATGCATGACCACAGCGGGATTACAATGCGGAAGTTCAACAACAACTTGCGACCATTGTCCTTTAAGTCTGGCAAGTACGACTCATATCACTTTACAACCGCAGTGTTTGATGAGGTTGGCAACATTACCAGTCGTGAGGGAACCAAGAAGATTGTCTCCGGACAGGTTAAGGTGCCCAACCACCAGTACATTGAGATCTCAACATCTTATCCCGATCCGTCTGTTCCTTTTCATGACGAGCAGAAAACAATTCAACGGGCTATGGAACAAGACTTCAGTCGGGAAGCTGACCGGACACTGGGCCTTATATGGGCACAGGACAGCCTAGACGAGACTTTCAAGGAAGACACGTGGATTAAGTCGAACCCTCTGCTGGGATTGCCCAGTCAGCGCGACGTGCTCTTGGACGGGCTCCGTGACAAGCGGGACTCCGACATGCTTGCGGGTACGGTTGACGACTTCCAGAACAAGAACTTGAATCTCTGGCTGCAGGAGGCTACTAACAGCTACCTGAAGCTGTCTGATATTGAGCGGGCCATTGTACCCAGCTTCGATATTCGTGGGCGTGACGTCTACATTGGCTTCGACTATTCAATGTTCTCTGATAACACAGCGATTGCCTTTGTCTATCCTTATCAGGACGGCAAGGGCAAGCAGAAGTGGCACATTGAGCAGCACAGCTTTATTCCGTGGGAAAAAGCTGGGTCAATTGAAGCCAAGGAGAAGCAGGACGGCATTGAATACCGTGAACTAGCCAAAAAAGGCTTCTGTACGATCACCAGTCACCCTCAGGGATTGATTAATGACGATCAGGTCTATAGCTGGTTGCTAAGTTACGTGGAAGAGAATAACCTTCATGTGATTTTCTTCGGTTACGACGCTTGGGGCGCTACCAATGCTATCAAGCAAATGGACATCAACACTGATTTCCCGCTTGAAGCGATTCGACAGCGTACCTCAGAACTAAAGGATCCGACAAAGTTCCTTCAAAAGATCTTTGTGGAAGGTAATTGCAGTCGCCTGGACGACAAAATTATGGAAAAGGCGTTGATTAACGCTGAAATTTACGAAGATAAGATCGGTATTCAGGTCGACAAGGCTAAGGCCACACTCAAGATCGATGTGGTCGATGCCATCATTGACGCCCTGTATCAAGGTATGTACCACTTTGAGGACTTCGGGATTGCTAACGACAAGTCTCAACAGGTTGACCGTATGACGGCTGAACAGGTCAAAAAGTGGTTTGAAAGTGAGGATAGTGGTCTACTTGATAACTAATATTTTTAAGCTTATATGGAAATACTTTGACGTTATCTGCTTCCTAGCTGCAATCATCTTTGCAGTTTGGGGTTTTTTTCTTCTTAGCTTCACGGCTGGCATTTTTAGCATTGCTGTTGGCCTTATCGTACTTGGTTTTCTAACCGAACGGATTGCGTCCACCCTTCAATGAAAGGAGGTGAATGTAATTGCCGTTATTTAACCAAAAAGTTAGCCCAGGGCTGACAATCGCAGATGATACCGATATTTTGCACTTCCTCAACCCGGACGACAGTGACAAGTATGTTGACGCGCGGACGGCGCTGAAGAATAGCGATATCTACTCAATTATCTTTCAGCTAAGTGCTGATTTAGCAAACGGGAAGCTTAAGGCTGACGCGCCACGAGCTCAAGGGATCCTTAACAACCCTACGCAGACCAGCAACGCATACGCCTTCTGGCAGTCGATGTTTGCACAACTGCTGCTAGGTGGTGAGGCGTTCGCTTATCGCTGGCGGAATCAAAACGGAACAGACATGACATGGGAGTACCTGCGGCCTTCGCAAGTTACTCCTTTTTTGTTAGAAGACGGTTCCGGATTGATCTATAACGTCACGTTTGATGAACCAGAAGTGGGTGTCATGGAAGCTATTCCGCAATCTGACATGATCCACATTCGACTGCTTAGTCAAAATGGTGGGAAGACTGGAATTAGTCCGCTGAGTGCCTTAGGTAACGAACTGCAGATTAAGGACCAGTCAAATAAGCTCACATTAAGCGCTCTGGGGCGTTCTATCCTTGCTCCGGGTATTTTATCGATCAAGCATGGAGGATTGCTCAGTGACGAGGAGAAGGCGTCTCGTTCACGTAAATTTATGAAGCAGACGTCAGATTCACAAAATGGCCCGATTGTGCTTGATGACCTGGAGGACTACACGCCACTTGAAGTGAAGAGCAACGTTGCCCAGCTACTTAACCAGGTTAACTGGACAGGAGCGCAAATTGCGAAAGTATATGGTGTGTCTGACAGTGTGATTAACGGGCAAGGTGACCAGCAATC
Source organism: uncultured Lactobacillus sp. (assembly GCA_945971245.1). Taxonomy (GTDB): domain Bacteria; phylum Bacillota; class Bacilli; order Lactobacillales; family Lactobacillaceae; genus Limosilactobacillus. The sequence goes on along the minus strand of CAMFOZ010000015.1, from coordinate 3,816 downwards.
GTCTATTCAGATGATGGGCAACGCCTACGTCAAGTCGCTGTCCCGGTTCGCTAAGGCTATCACGGGCGAGCTTAACAACAAGCTGAATGCCAACATCAACCTAGACCTACGTCCAGCCGTGGACCCACTCGGCGATAACTACGCTAACGAGGTTTCTAACCTGCGTAAGAACGGGACACTATCGGCTAACCAAGCTTCATGGCTACTCAAGGAAGCTAGTTACTTCCCAGAGGACATGCCAGAGCCTAGTGAGCCGCCTGCTCCTATCTCAACTAAGAGCGATGACTCAGCGGAAGGAGGTGACAATGATGACGAAGATCAAGGTTAAAGGTGCTGTCGTCTCTAATGACGACGCTGAAATCTACAACTGGCTTGGTTACGACTGCGTAAGCCCAAACCAGGTCGAGGAGACCTTAGACGACGCCGATGGTGATGTCGAAGTCGATATCGCCAGTGGCGGCGGTTCAGTTTTCGCTGCTTCTGAGATCTACACCATGCTGAAGAACTATGCTGGCAAGGTCGTGGTTAATGTTCAAGGCTTAGCGGCTTCTGCTGCCAGTGTTATTGCGATGGCCGGTGACGAAGTTAATATGTCACCTACCAGTCAGATGATGATCCACAAGGCGTCAACCGTCTCGATGGGGAACGCTGATGATTTTGCACACGATTCTAAGATGCTTGATGTTACCGATCAGTCGATTGTCAACGCTTATGAAGCTAAGACCGGCATGGATCGTGATGATATCTTGCAACTGATGGCCAACGAGACCTGGATGACTGCCCAAGACGCGGTTGATAAGGGCTTTGCTGACAACGTTGCAGTTGGTTCACAGCAACCACAACTAGTGAATGCCATTGGCACGCCTGTCTTGAGCAACGAAGCGATCAGCAAGATCAAAAATACTTTGGCTAAAGTACGTAGTGCCAAGCCTGATAACAAGGTGGAAACACCTGTCGAAAACGACGAGAAGAAGTCAGCTCCTAGCATACGTGACCAGAAGCTGGCTATTTTATTTGGAAAGAAGGAATAATCACTATGGATATCAATAAGATCAATGATGCCTGGATTGCCGCTGGTCAAAAGGTGGCTGATCTGGACAACAAGCTCGCCATTCAAACAATTAGTGACGACTTTGAACCTAATGACGAATTCAAGGCCCTCAAGGAGCAACGTGACAACGCTAAGATTCAACGCGACACCTTAAAGGAACAATTGGACGAAGCACGGGCCAACGAAGTTTACCGTATGAAGGACGAAGACAAGAAGCCTCTGAACGACAAGCAACTCGACCTTAAGGACAAGTTCGTACGGGACTTCAAGGACATGGTTACTACTGGTAAGACCGATGCTGGTAACGCTGGTTTAACCATTCCGGATGACATTCAAACCACCATCCACACTCTGGTTCGTCAGTATGCTTCACTGCAGAACTTGGTTAACGTTGAACGGGTTACTACACCTACTGGCTCTCGGGTATACGAAAAGTTCTCTGAAATCAAGCCTCTGGCTAACCTTGACGATGAAACTGCCAAGATCGGTGACAACGATGATCCAGAACTGACGACTATCAAGTACCTGATTCACCGGTACGCTGGTATCACCACCGTTACTAACACTCTGCTGAAGGACACTGCAGAAAATATCCTGTCATGGCTGTCCACTTGGATTGCTCGCAAGGTTGTCGTAACCCGGAACCAAGAAATCCTGAAGGTTCTGGATACTGCTTCTAAGAAGCCAACCATCGCTAACTTCGACGATATCAAAGACCTGCAACTTAACACCCTTGACCCTGCAATCATCGCAACTTCAAGCTTCGTGACTAACCAGTCTGGCTTCGCTGTTCTGGCTAAGGTTAAGGACGCTCAAGGCCGTTACATGATCCAGCGTGATGTTACTAACCCAGAACAATATCGGATCGGTGGCAAGCCTGTCATGGTTGTTGCTGACCGCTGGTTGCCTGATGTATCTAGCGCCCACCCACTTTACTACGGTGACTTCAAGCAAGCCGTAACCTTGTTTGATCGTGAAAACATGTCACTGCTGTCTACTAACATCGGTGGCGGTGCCTTTGAAAACGATGAAACTAAGATTCGTGTTATCGACCGGTTCGATGTAGAACAAGTTGACGGTGACGCTTACGCCGTTGCTTCATTCAAGACGGTTGCTAACCAACAAGCAACTACACCAGAAGCTTCTGGCGCAGCTAAGTAACGAGGTGACTGACTATGAGCGGTGAACAACAACTGGATCCGTTAGTACCGCAGGTCCGTGACATGCTTTATCTCGATGATGATAGTGATGACCAGCTCCTTGATTCCTACATCAAAGCCGCTCAGTCCTTCGTGCACAACGCTGTTGGTGAAGACGTCAACGGCTTCTACGACGATTCACGTGTGAAGTCGCTGATGACACTGGCGGTAATGTCGCTGGCTGGTACGTACTACCAGAATCGGTTAGCACTGTCAGATGTCCAGATGTACCAGGTTGACCTGACGATGAACAGTATCATTGGCCAACTGCGGGGCATTAGAAACACCTTTGCTGAGGACGCCGAAAAGAAAGCGGGTGACGACAATGGCGAGAACTAATTATCGTTATCCACTTTATCGTATGCGGCACAAAGCTCAATTCGGTTCGATCAAGAACCGTGAGAACTTGATGGGGGTTAATATCCCGACGTTCGTAGACGAGTTCACTCTCCACTACGCCAAGGTCAACCTAACGATCATGCAGCGCTACGGAACCACTGGCACAACGCTTCAGCATTCCACGATCATCGCAATCAGGCATAATCCCAAGGTCAAGGAACCAATGCTAGTTCGGCTGGCAGATGGGATCACGTATTCCATTACTAACATTTCAGCCAACAATGACGACTACATCTCCTATGATCTGCTGACCCTTGAGAAATACACGAAAGGGAGGTAGTGCTATGGCTGAATACGACGGAATGGATGACTTTCTGCAGACGTGGTTGAACAAGGTCAAGAAGATCTCCACAGACCTCACGCCCAAACAACAAGCAAAGATCACGAAGGCAGGGGCGGATAAGTATATGGAGCTTCTACGAGACGAGACCAGATCTAAACACTACTCATCACACAATGACAAGGTTTATGGCCACGCCGCTGATCATATTGTCGATATGGCTAAGGACGTGGACGGCAAGACGACGGGTGTCTCTACCATTGGCTGGGACAACTACTATCATGCTATGAACATGTATCGGATCAATGACGGTACTAAGAAGATGCGTGGTGATCACTTTATCACTAATCTTCAGCAGTCTGAAAAGGTTAAGGATGCGGTTCTACGGGCTGAATCGGCTGAATACCAGAAGCTAATCAAGGAAGAAGGCGATGATTGATGCTTGCAACCGAAAGAGCCAAGCAATTGATTCAATCAGCGTCTTTTAAGATCCTGGACGAGGTTTATACCCACAACCTCCCAGCAGATGAGGCAGACAATGTTGAGAAGACAATCTGCTTAATTACTGATGTTCGGACTGATCTAGCTTTGCCGGGCAATGAAGACTTCCACGCTCTGGATAAGGAAGTAGAAGTTCAGATTTTCTACGGGTTGTCTGCTCCGGATCCTGACGAATTCGAAACACAACTTCAGCATCTCTTTATCCAGAATGGCTGGTCAGAGCTCGACAATCGTGGACATACGCTGGACCCTGATACGAACCAACTAACGGCGACATTTTACTTTGATTACTTTGAAATTGAGGACGCTTAACGGCGCCCTTTTTTATTTGCCCGAAATGTCAATTTAAATTAGAAAAATGTTGAAAGCTGTTCATCTGTGACGTG
>CAMFOZ010000014.1 GCA_945971245.1 uncultured Lactobacillus sp. | reverse complement strand
TCGTATCGACCGTGGTACTGTTAAGATCGGTGACGAAGTTGAAATCGTTGGTTTGACTGAAGATGTTCTGAAGTCAACTGTTACTGGTCTGGAAATGTTCCACAAGACTCTTGACCTTGGTGAAGCCGGGGACAACGTTGGTATCTTGCTTCGTGGTATTTCTCACGACCAAGTACAACGTGGTCAAGTTCTTGCTGAACCAGGTTCTATCCAAACTCACAAGAACTTCAAGGGTGAAGTTTATGTTATGACCAAGGAAGAAGGGGGCCGTCACACTCCATTCTTCTCCAACTACCGTCCACAATTCTACTTCCACACTACTGATGTTACTGGTACTATCGAATTGCCAGATGGTGTAGAAATGGTTATGCCTGGTGATAACGTAACGTTCACTGTTAACTTGCAAAAGCCAGTTGCCCTTGAAAAGGGTCTGAAGTTCACTATCCGTGAAGGTGGACACACTGTTGGTGCCGGTGTGGTATCAGAAGTGTTAGACTAATTTTCAATTAGGCTTTTATTAAAAGGGATTCGGTTCGCCGAATTCCTTTTTTACTTTAAAAATTGATAAAACCATTGTGATGTCTGGCAATTGGTTGCAATTGCGTGACAGCTAGGGTAAACTAATAAAGTATGTAAAGACCAGCCTATCTTAATGTAGCGATGGTCAAATTGATTTGTTATTGGAGGAAATAAAATGTCAGCAAAATGGGAACGCGATAGCGATGCCAGCAAAGGTACATTGACATTTGATATCGATGTAGACACTATTAAGAAGGGAATCGACGAAGCCTTCGTTGAAACCCGGAAGAAGATCACGGTGCCAGGTTTCCGTAAGGGCCGTGTTCCACGCCAAATCTTCAACCAAATGTACGGTGAAGAATCTCTCTACCAAGATGCTTTAAACAAGGTATTGCCAGATGCTTACAGTGCTGCGGTTAAGGAAACGAAGATCCAACCAGTTGCTCAACCACAAATCGAAATCAAGAGCATGGAAAAGGGTCAACCTTGGACGCTTACTGCTACGGTTGACGTTATGCCAGAAGTTAAGCTTGGTGACTACAAGGGCATGGAAGTTCCTGAACAAGACACCACTGTTTCTGACGCCGACGTTGACTCAGAAATTGAAAAGAAGCGTCAACAACAAGCTGAATTGGTCCTTAAGGAAGACAAGCCAGCTGAAAAGGGTGACACGGTTGTTATCGACTACGAAGGTAGCGTTGATGGCAAGAAGTTTGACGGCGGTTCCGCTGATAACTACTCCCTTGAATTAGGTTCCGGTTCATTCATTCCTGGCTTCGAAGACCAACTGATCGGCCACAACTCCGGTGATGACGTGGACGTTAAGGTTACCTTCCCAGAAGACTACCACGCTAAGAACTTGGCTGGTAAGGACGCTATCTTCAAGGTTAAGATTCACGAAATTAAGGAAAAGCAACTTCCTGAATTGGATGATGACTTTGCCAAGGATGTTGACGAAGACGTTGACACGCTTGACGAACTGAAGGACAAGACCAAGAAGCAGCTTCAAGAAGACAAGGACAACCAAGCTAAGGCTGCCATTGAAGATGCTGCGATCGAAAAGGCCGTTGCCAATGCTGAAATCCAAGACATCCCACAAGCAATGTTGGATGATGACACTAACCGTCAAATGCAACAATACCTTGCTGGTATGCAACAACAGGGGATCAGCCCACAAATGTACTTCCAGATCACTGGGACTAAGGAAGACGATTTGAAGAAGCAATTCGCTAACGATGCTGAACAACGGGTTAAGACTAACCTGGTTCTTGAAGCAATCGTTGACGACGCCAAGCTTGAAGCAAGCGATGACGAAATCAAGCAAGAAATTGCTGACCTTGCCAAGCAATACGGCATGAAGGAAGACGCCGTTGAAAAGGCACTGTCCAAGGACATGCTTTCTCATGACATCAAGATCAAGAAGGCCGTTGACTTAGTTGCTGATTCAGCAAAGCAAGTTAAGGACGACAAGAAGTCTGACAAGTAATTCTTGATTTGCATCACGCCTGAAGTGTCCAATCAATTATGATTGGACACTTTTTGTTTAGTCTGGAACCACTTTGTTCGAAATTACAGACTAATTTTGTTATGATTATTTCAGAACTTTTGAGGAGGTTTCCTAATGTTTGAAGATACCAGTGGAATGGACTCAGTTCACTGTTCATTTTGTGGTAAATCACAAAACGAAGTAAAGAAGATTGTTGCCGGTCCCGGCGTATACATTTGTAATGAATGTGTTGACCTCTGCAAGGAGATCATTGACCAAGAACTGGCAGAGGACCAGACTGATACTGACTTCCGGGTCCCAACACCAGAAGAGATTGTTAAGCAGTTGGATGATTATGTCATCGGCCAGAGTGATGCTAAGAAGACGCTGGCGGTGGCGGTTTACAACCACTACAAGCGGGTTAATGCCATGATGGATGGCGATAACAACGACACCGAACTGCAGAAGAGTAATATTGCGGTGATCGGGCCAACCGGTTCTGGGAAGACCTACCTTGCCCAGTCATTGGCCCGAATCTTAAACGTGCCATTTGCCATTGCTGACGCGACGACCCTGACTGAAGCCGGGTACGTTGGTGAAGACGTTGAAAATATTATCCTGAAGCTCCTCCAGGCGGCTAACTTTGATGTTGAGCGGGCTGAGAAGGGGATCATCTACATTGACGAAATCGATAAGATCGCCAAGAAGAGTGAGAATGTTTCAATCACCCGTGATGTGTCTGGTGAAGGGGTTCAACAGGCGCTTTTGAAAATCCTTGAAGGAACGATTGCCAACGTGCCGCCGCAGGGTGGTCGGAAGCACCCCCAACAGGAATTTATCCAGGTGGACACGAAGAATATCCTGTTCATCGTTGGTGGGGCCTTCGATGGCATTGAAACGATTGTCAAGGAACGGCTGGGTGAAAAGACGATCGGTTTTGGTACCGACTCTAGTGAAGCTGGTAACGTTACTGAGAAGAACATCCTCCAGCACGTTATCCCTGAGGACCTGCTTAAATTCGGTTTAATTCCTGAATTCATCGGACGGCTGCCAGTCATGACGGCTTTAGAGAAGCTGGATGAGCATGACCTGGTTCGGATCTTGACGGAACCAAAGAATGCGCTGGTTAAGCAATACCAGGAGTTGATTCGACTTGATGGTAGTAAGCTGACCTTTACTGATGGTGCCCTGCAGGCAATGGCCCAACAGGCGATTGCCCGGAATACCGGTGCTCGTGGCCTCCGTTCCATCATTGAAGGGGTTATGCGAGACGTCATGTTCGAGCTGCCAAGTCGGAAGGATGTTGCGGAAGTCGTCATCGATAAGCGCTGTGTTACTAACCATAAGGAGCCGCGCTATGTGATGAAGTCAGCTAAGGATGCAAAGTGAGGGTTCAGCAATGGAAGTTCACAATGTAAACCTGACCATCAGTGCGGTGGCGGAGGACCAATACCCCAAGACCGATTATCCGGAGATTGCCCTCGTGGGACGTTCCAACGTCGGCAAGTCCTCACTGACCAATGTCCTGATCAACCGACGTAACTTTGCCCACACTTCCAGCCAACCAGGGAAGACCCAAACCCTGAACTTTTATGACGTGGAAGACCAGCTCTACTTCGTTGACGTGCCGGGCTACGGCTACGCGAAGGTCTCCAAGAAGGAGCGGGAACGCTTTGGCCAGATGATCGAGCACTACCTCACTCAACGTGAACAGCTGCGTGGGGTAATTCAGCTGGTCGATGCCCGCCATGTCCCAACGGCGGATGACGTATCCATGTATGAGTGGCTGTCCTACTACAATATTCCAACGCTCGTGGTTGGGACCAAGTGTGACAAGGTTAAGTCCAATGTTTGGAACCGGCAGGAGAGTCAGATTCGCAAGCGTCTAGGTATGCCAGCCGATGCGCCACCGATTCTCTTCTCAGCGGTAAACAAGCATGGTAAGGACCAAGTATGGCAATGGATTGAAAAGCAGACGGGGATGAATTAAGTGGAGTTTAATGATTACCAAAAGGCAGCCAAGCGGACCCTCTACGGCAACGAGCAGGTCTTAACTAATTGTGCCCTCGGGCTAGCTGGTGAGGCCGGTCAAGTGGTTGACCTTGTAAAGAATTATACCTTCCGGAGCAAGAAGCTGGATCGGCAGGAGTTGATTCATGAGATGGGGGACGTGTTATGGTACCTGTCGCAGATTGCGGAATGGGCCGACATTCCTTTTGATGAGGTTGCCAAGGCCAACATTGATGAATTGAATCGGCGTTACCCGACTGGTTTCAAGAAGCAACAATAAGATTATTAAACCGGGCGTTCGCCAATCAGTTAGCGAATCCACATAAAAAATAAAGCGACTCCTGATGTTCATCAAATTGGACATCAGGAGTCGCTTTTATACAAGTAGTTTGGCGGTTACCAACCTACTTCTTCTTATCTTCGGTCTTCTTTTTATCTGTCTTTTCGTCGGCTGGCTTCTTCTTCAGCGGCTTGATCTTAGGGTCAACGGCAAACTGGTCGAAGAGCTTGTCGAGTTGCTGACTACGGCGTGTTACAAGTCCCATTTTATTGATCGCTCCTTTATCGTTTATCAAAATGCTAGCATAAACCGAACCGGTTGTCCAAGAAGATACTAGCACTTTCTTTGCCTTTTAGCGGGATTCTAATTTATAATATTATGATTAGCAAGTCGATCGGAGGGTTATGATGGCAAGTGAATACCTTGAACATAAACTAGCACTGCTGCCGGATAAGCCCGGCTGCTACCTAATGAAGAATATCAATGGCCAGATCATCTACGTCGGGAAGGCCAAGAACCTGAAGAACCGGGTGCGCTCGTACTTTAAGAGCAGCCACACGGGGAAGGTGGCCAAGATGGTCTCTGAAGTGGCCGATTTTGAAACGATTATTACGTCGACCAACAAGGAATCGTTTCTGCTCGAAATTACCCTAATTCAAAAGCACCAGCCCTATTTCAACATCAAGCTGAAGCGGGGGACGGGTTACCCCTACATTAAGATTACCAACGAACGGGATCCCCAGACGGAGATCACCGGGAAGGTCAAGAAGGATGGGGCCTACTACTTTGGTCCTTATCCGAACGTCTACGCGGCGGAGGAGACCCTGCACTTTATTCAGAAGGTCTACCCGCTGCGGCGGTGCCATGGCTTTCAAGGCCGTCCCTGCCTCTACTACCACATGGGCCAGTGCCTGGGGGCCTGCTTCAAAAAGGTGCCACAAGAGGAATATGATAAGCAGATTCGGCGGATCAAGTCCTTCCTGAACGGTAATACGGCAGCGGTGAAGAAGCAGCTGACGGCCCGGATGGAGAAGGCCGCTGCGGCTCTTGAATACGAGCGGGCGGCGGAGATTCGTGACCAGCTCCACTACATTGAAGTGACGGTCGAAAAGCAGAAGATCATCTCCAATGATAAGACACCACGGGACCTCTTCAACTTCTACATGGATAAGGGCTGGCTGTCGATCCAGGTCTTCTTCATTCGTCAGGCCCGGTTGATGAAGCGAGAGAAGCGGCTCTTCCCAATTGTGGACACCGCAGTCGAGGAAATGACCAGTTTCATCCTCCAGTTCTACAACCGCCGGAACAATATCCTGCCGCGGGAGATCCTCCTGCCGGCGGGCTTGCCCAATAAGGAAATCAGTGAGATCCTGGGTGTTCCGGTCCGGACACCAGAGCGGGGTGAGAAGCGTGACCTGATGGACATGGCTGCTGAAAACGCCCGGTTGACCCTTGATGAAAAGTTCCGTCTGCTGGAGATGGACCAGAGCAAGACTACTGGGGCAATGAAGGAGATCACCGATGCCCTGGGTCTACCCCCGGCCCACAAGATCGAGGCCTTTGACCACTCGCATATCCAGGGGGCGGATCCGGTCAGCGCGATGGTTGTTTTTGTCGACGGAGAACCCGCCAAGAAGCTCTACCGGAAGTACAAGTTGCAGACGGTGATTGACCACGCTGACGAAGCCGCCAGCACCCGGGAGGTTATCCGGCGACGTTATTCCCGCCTTCTAAAGGAGGGGAAACCAATGCCCGACATGATCTTCATGGATGGGGGTGACATCCAGATGAATGCCGTTAAGGATGTCCTCGAAAATGAATTGGGCCTTGATATCCCGGTAGTGGGGATGGTCAAGAACGATAAGCACAAGACGGCGGACTTGCTCTTCGGTGACCAGGACCAGCACGTCAACCTGGATCCGCGCAGTCAGGGTTTCTACCTGGTCCAGCGGATTCAAGACGAGGTACACCGCTTTGCGATTACCTTCCACCGACGGGTCCACACTCGGCATTCACTGAGCTCCCGGTTAGATGAGATCAAAGGGGTTGGCCCACGAACCCGGACTAAGTTACTTAAACAGTATGGCTCGATCAGTAAGATTGCCCAGGCCTCAGTAGATGATATCCATGCCCTGGGGATCAACCGGCCGACTGCCCAATTGATTAAGGTTTCACTGCAGAAAAACGCGAAGGTCGCAAAGGGAAGCAGTCACGATTGATTTTGACGCCTCCCTGATTTTCCAATATACTAATAAGGAATAATGATAGAACGGAGACAAATCGCATGAATACGTTTGTAGATCAAATTAAAATCGAGGTGCACGCCGGTAAGGGTGGCGACGGTATGGTTGCCTTTCGGCGTGAAAAATACGTCCCAAATGGGGGCCCGGCTGGAGGTGATGGTGGCCGCGGTGGCAGCATCATCCTGAAGGTTGACGAAGGACTGCGGACTTTAATGGACTTTCGTTATCACCGCATCTTCAAGGCGAAGAACGGTGGTAACGGGATGAACAAGCAGATGACTGGTCCTAGTGCTGCTGATACTGTTATCGCCGTACCCCAGGGAACCACGGTACGGGACCTGGATACCGGTGAAATCATCGGTGATCTGGTAGAAAAGGACCAGGAGTTGGTGGTGGCCCGCGGTGGCCGTGGTGGTCGTGGCAACATCCACTTTGCCAGTGCTAAGAATCCGGCGCCGGAAATTGCCGAAAACGGTGAACCGGGTGAAGACCATTACCTGGAGCTTGAGCTGAAGATGTTAGCCGATGTTGGCCTGATTGGTTTCCCATCAGTCGGTAAGTCGACCCTGTTGTCAGTCGTTACGGGGGCTAAGCCAAAGATCGCGGCTTATGAGTTCACAACCCTGGTACCAAATCTGGGGATGGTAATGCTGCCAGATGGCCGGGACTTTGCCATGGCCGATATGCCCGGTCTGATTGAGGGGGCTGCTAAGGGTGTTGGTCTTGGACTGAAGTTCCTGCGTCACATTGAGCGGACCCGGGTCCTTCTGCACCTGGTCGACATGAGCAGTGAAGATCCTGAACAGGCTATTCAACGTTACCGGCAGATTAACCACGAACTGGCGAACTATGATCCGGAATTATTGAAGCGGCCGCAGATCGTGGTTGCCACGAAGATGGACATGCCAAACGCCGCTGAAAACCTGGAGCACTTTAAGAAGGAACTGGCAGCCGACCAGACGTTGGACCAAACGCCGCGGGTATTCCCAATCTCGGCAGTTACCCACCAAGGGGTTCAACAGTTGATGCAATTGACGGCGGACCTTCTCGACAAGACGCCGGCATTTGACAGTGAGAGTCACGATGAGAAGCTGGTTGCTGAGTACAAGGCTGCGGCGCCAGAAAAGGAAACGCAAGACTTCACCATCACTAAGGACGAGGATGGTACCTGGGTCCTTGGTGGTGCTAAGCTGCTGCGGCTCTTTGACATGACTGACCTGACTCACGAACAGAGTCAACTGCGTTTTGCCCGGCAATTACGGACAATGGGGGTTGACGATGCGCTGCGGGCCAAGGGAATCAAGGATGGCGACTTAGTCCGGATTAAGAAGTTCGTCTTCGAATTCGTTCAGTAAGATTAAATTAGAAGGTAGGAAATTAAGGTATGCAACTTGAATTTTTAGGAACCGGTGCGGGGTCACCCAGCAAACAGCGGAACGTTTCCAGCGTAGCACTGCGGTTGTTGGAAGAGCGAAATGCTATTTGGCTGTTTGATGTTGGGGAAGCGACCCAGCATCAGATTCTCTATACCACTATTCGGCCACGGAAGATTGAAAAGATCTTTATCACCCACCTGCATGGTGACCACATCTTTGGCCTGCCAGGTCTGCTCAGTTCGCGGTCATTCCAAGGCGGCAACGAACCATTGACGATTTACGGCCCAGTGGGGATCAAGCGCTTTGTTCAGACCGCCCTCCAGGTTAGTGAGTCGCGGCTTAGCTACCCATTACACTTTGTGGAGATCGAACATGAAGGTGAGATCTTTAAGGACGATAGTTTTACGGTTTATGCTAAACGGTTAGACCACAAGATTACCTGCTTTGGTTACCGGATCGTTGAGCACGATCATCCAGGTGAGCTCCAAGTTGATAAGCTTCGGGAAATGAATGTGCCGTCCGGTCCCGTCTATGGTCAGCTGAAGGCGGGAAAGACGGTTAAGCTTGATGATGGTCGGGTCCTGAATGGCCGTGACTTCATTGGCCAAGCCCAACCGGGACGGATTGTTGCTATCTTGGGTGACACCCGGCAAACCAAGAACGCTGTTTGGCTGGCCCGCAATGCTGATGTCCTGGTTCACGAGAGTACTTTTGGCAAGGATGAAGCCAAGTTGGCTCATAATTACTACCATTCGACCAGTAAGCAGGCGGCTGAGATTGCTAAAAAAGCTGGTGCCAAGCGGCTCTTACTCAATCATATTTCGGCACGGTACGCGGGGAAGGCTGCCTACCAGTTAGCCTACCAGGTTCGTAATCTTTTCCCAGCCACGCGGGTCGTTAATGACTTGGATGTTTTCGATATACCATTTAAAAGGCAAGGGGAAAGGGATGGTAAGTAATGTTAGGACGTGTTAAGGCATTACGGTTCTTACGAAATGAGGTCGTGCTGATCACTGGTGGTTCCAGTGGCATCGGTAAGGCTCTGGCATTTGAGGCTGCCCGGCGCGGGGCCATTGTAGTAGTGGTTGCCCGTGACAAAGAAAAACTAGCGGCCGTAGCCAAGAAGTGCCTGATCCTGTCTGGGCGGCCAGCCTTTGCCTATGCGCTGGACGTAACCTCTCCGCAGGCAATCGACGAGGTTCTCGCTAAGGTTAAGCATGAGGTCGGGGCAATTGATGTTCTGATTAATTCAGCTGGCCTGGGTGAATTTACCGCTGCTGCTCACGAGAAGTACTCTTCAATGGCGGAGATGGTTCACGTCAACTTGTTAGCCCTGATGTACATCAGCCGGTGTGTGGCTAAGCAGATGATGGACCAGGGGTATGGAGCAATTATCAATATTGCCTCCCTTGCTGGTAAGATTCCAACCCCTAACAGCGCGGTCTATTCCGCAACCAAGGCGGGAGTGATTCAGTTTGATAACGTCTTACGGATGGAAGTGGCCGACTATGGAGTTCAGGTCTTGACGGTTAATCCCGGACCAATCTCGACACCATTCTTCAAGAAGGCTGACCGGACCGGCGATTACCAGGCTCACCTACCGAAGTGGATGTTTATCGAGCCAGATGAGCTGGCCCAACGAATCTGGGATAACGTTGGTCACAAGACCCGGGAGATCAATGTACCAGTCTATGTGGCCTACCTTGGTTGGGCCTACCAGGTCTTCCCTGGGCTCGGTGATTGGGCCATCAAGAAGTTCTTTGATTTTCAACAGGACAAGAAGAACCTGTAGTTTTATGAATTGTAAACATTAGGGCTGTCATCATAACTTGTGCAGCCCTTTCTTAGTTTTAGGAAAAGAGTTAAGGGTGAAAAAATGGTGAACACACGCTTCAAATGGAAATTAGCAGCGCAGGCCGATCCGGCGGTGGTGAAGCAGTTAGCACAAGACGCGCAGGTTAGTCCGGTGGTGGCCAAACTGCTGGCCAATCGCGGCTATGAAAAGGCCACAGACGCAGCCGCGTTTCTCAAGGCCGATCCTCAGACAATCCATGATCCCCACCAGCTTCATGATATGGATAAGGCCGTTGACCGAATCCAGGAAGCAATTGAACATGGTGAACAGATCACGGTTTACGGGGACTACGATGCCGATGGGATTACTAGTACAGCCGTGATGTACGAAACCCTGCAGGCAGTGGGGGCTAATGTTAACTACTACATCCCTAACCGTTTCAAGGATGGTTATGGTCCTAATGCCGACGCCTATCAACGTTTGATTGACCAGGGAACCCAGCTGTTTGTCACCGTTGATAACGGGGTTAGTGGGAAGGACGTCATTGATCCCGTGATGGCACAGGGGGTCGACGTGGTAATTACGGACCACCATGAAATGCCGGCTGACCTGCCCAATGCGGTGGCAATTGTCCACCCTCAGTACCCGGGTAGTGACTACCCATTCCCAGGTCTGTCAGGGGTCGGAGTGGCCTTCAAACTGGCCTGGGCCTTGACTGATGAATTCCCGACGGAGCTTCTCGACCTGGTAGCGATTGGGGAAATTGCCGATGTCGTTAGTGTGGCGGACGAAAACCGGGCCCTGATCACAATGGGACTACAAGAACTGCGTCAAGGACTGCGGCCAGGCTTACACGCTCTGATTAAGCAGGCCGGATTAAATGAGCAGCGGTTAACCGACCAGGACATTGGTTTTGGGATTGCTCCCCGGCTCAATGCCCTGGGTCGGGTGGCGGATGCTAGTCTCGGCGTAGAACTTCTGACCACTCTTGATGAACAGGAAGGGGAGCAATTAGCGGCCCAGGTCGAGGCTGCCAATCAGCAGCGGCGGCAACTGGTTGATCAGGTAATGGCTGCAGCCAGTGAGCAGGCCCAGGCCCCGGAAAACCAGGATCAACCGGTATTGGTGCTCTTAGGACACGGCTGGCACCAGGGAATCCTGGGGATCGTTGCCAGTCGCATCCGTGAGCAGACGGGCAAACCGACCATTGTTGCCAGCACCGATAACCAGGATAGCCAAATAGCCAAGGCCTCGGGACGTAGTGATGATCGCTTTAACCTCTTCACAGCCCTGGATGCGCATCGTGATTTGATGACGACCTTTGGTGGGCACCCAGCAGCCTGTGGACTTTCGTTCGAGGTTGATAAACTAGCGGCGCTAAAGGCAGCGTTGCGTGATGAGGCAACTAAGCAGGACTTTGACTGGCATAAACCGGCGCCCCTGTTGTTAGCCGCTCAGTTAAAGCCCCAGGAGGTTAGTGAGCAGCTGTATGATGACCTGCAGAAGCTGGCGCCATTTGGCCCAGACAATGAGGAACCAGTCTTTGAGTTTCACGATGTTCACCCAACCAATGTTCGGACAATGGGTAAGGATAACAGTCATTTAAGATTTATGTTACCTGGTGAAAAGACTGATGTGGCAGTGGTTGCCTTTGGCTGGGGCGCTGATAGTCAGCTGTTCCGGGCCCAGGGTGGTCAAATCGATATTGCTGCTAAGGTGGCCATCAATGAATGGCATGGTCAGCGCCAAGTTCAACTGATGCTAGTTGATGCGCGGGTTCGGGGAACCATGATCCTGGACGAACGGACTGCCCACTTGCGCCCCGTTCACTTCCAACCAGCCGGTGAGTATGTTATTTATGATGAACGATTGCGCGATAATATTGCTCCCCATGTGGGGGTTGAACATGCTTTGACGCCAGATGCTGCTAGTCAGATGGATCTAGCGGGGAAGACGGTGACTCTGGTTGACCTACCAGATAGTCTGGATAGCTTTAAGAAGCTTTTTCAAAATGACACCGGTGCTCCGGCAGTGATTCGCCTACTACTGGCGAGTCGCCACAGTGCATACCTGGCGGGGTTACCGAGTCGCGCGGACTTTGCCTTGGTATTTAAATTCCTGAAACAGTATCCGCAAGTGCAGTGGCCAGGCCAACAGACGGCGATGAGTAAATACTTAAAAATGAATGCGGAAAGATTAAATTTCGTAATTCAAGTGTTTTCTGAAGCGGGATTTGTTACAATTAAACATGGTGTTTTAAATCTGCAGCCCACGAGCGGGAAGACGGATTTAAAACAAACGACACGGTATCAACAACAGCTTGCCCGTTATCAAGCAGAAAAAACGTTATTATACGATGATGCGGCAACCGTTACCCAATGGATACTACAGTGCCTTAAGATGAATTAAAGGAGACAGTTTTTGTATGACTTTAGACCTCTATAAATACGTTGCTAGTATTCCAGACTATCCTGAAAAGGGAATCATCTTCCGGGATATCTTGCCATTGATGGCTGATGGTGAGGCGTACAAACAGGCAACGGATGAATTATCTGCTTATGCAAGGGACAAGCAGGTTGACATGGTAGTGGGTCCCGAAGCCCGGGGCTTCATTGTTGGCTGCCCAATTGCTCGTGAATTGGGTGTCGGTTTTGCGCCTGCCCGTAAGAAGGGTAAGCTACCTCGTAAAGCAATCAGTGCCAGCTACAATCTTGAGTATGGTACTGCTACTCTCCAGATGGAAGCCGATTCAATCAAGCCGGGTCAGCGTGTCCTGGTGGTTGATGACTTACTGGCAACCGGTGGAACGATTTCCGCAACGATCGAAATGGTCGAAAAGATGGGCGGAATTGTGGCCGGCTGTGCCTTCTTGATCGAATTGAAGGACCTCCATGGTCGTGAAAAGATCAAGGACTACGACATGAAGGCTTTGATGGAGTTCTAAATTGAAGAGGCTGAGCATGTTCTCAGTCTCTTTGCTATATCTAGGGAATAATTTAGCCGGATATAGTCGCAGATTTAGTGTAGAATGATAAGAAAGTTACTGATCTTATCAGTTAGTTAAGAGGTATCGATATATGATCTTTCTAGTTATTTTTGGTGCACTGATGTTGATTTTAGGGGGCTTCTACCTCGCTAATTCGTGGCAGCAATACCACGAGTGGAAGGGTGGGACCATCATCGTAGTCCTGAGTTTGATTGCCGTAATCTACGGCACCATCAACTTACCGTACTTCCACCATAATCAGCGCCAGACGAATGAACAGGCTAGTTCTTCTTCGCAGGTGGTTCAACAGTCCGGCCAGAACAACAGCTCATTTTCCAATAAGCTGGGTAGTATTAATGCTCAGAATAATCAGGGTAACCAGGCAGATAGGGAAATGGCCGTGCTTCGGCAATTACAAAAGGGCTACGCTAAGTTGGGGACAGTTTCCTTTGATGAAGCTTCCAAGACATATCGGATCAAGCCAACGGACGATAATACTGTGAAGGCCGTACAGGCACTGGTTCAGGATCCAAGTCAGGCGGAACAGATCGGTTGGCCGAACCTTACTAAGTCGATCAAACAGAACTCACGCGAAGTCGATAAGGTCTTAACAGATGAGTATTCGTTAAGTATTGTCAATCCAGATAATACTAAGCAAGCCCTCTACACTGCTAAGAATGGTAAGACGACATATGATATTGCTAACCAGGACAACTAGGTTAGGGGTTCAGCTGTTACACTTTACGCAAGTTTGAAAACTTGTTATAATGTAATAGTTGATTTTGGAGAGTTGGCAGAGTGGTAATGCACCGGACTCGAAATCCGGCGAACCCGTGTTGAGCGGGCGCGCAGGTTCAAATCCTGTACTCTCCTTTTTATTGTGTTTGTTCAAGACAGCAAAAAGCCGCAATCCCTGTAATATCAAGGATTGTGGCTTTTTTATGTTTGTATGAAAAGGCGTTAAAAAGTAAAGTTGGTGCATGAATGGTGCACGATCCAGTAATTTAAGCAAAACCGTGCACCATAAAATAAAACCGTGCACCAAAACAATGCTCAACCTTAGAGCTACAAGGCTTTCAAGACATCAATAATTTGTTGATCAGTCTTATCCTTGTACTCATCGATCAAGTAGGCATATGTATTAGTAGTAGTAGAAGTATTTGAATGTCCAAGTCGCTTAGAAATAGCATAAACATCTATCCCTTTAGCCAACAAGAGGGCCACATGGGAGTGCCGGAGACTGTGGAAGTGAAACCCTTGCTTAGTAGTTTTAATCGCTTCTAGGGCTGTTCTGAGCGATTTGTTGACTGCTCCCGAAGTAGGGATGTCATTATAGCAATTCATGAAAACCATTGTCGAATTATTGTGAGAATGCAATTGAACTAGATAAGCCAATAACTCCGGGTTAACTTTGATAGTTCGTTTACTAGATTCGTTCTTGGTGTCCTTGAATTCCTTATTTACAGCATCCCACGACTTACTGATTGTAATTGTCTGGTGAAGGAAATCGACATCCTTCCATGTTAGAGCTTGAATTTCTGATAGCCGCATTCCGGTGTAGATTGCCGTAAGAATCATATACCGCCCGGTGAAATCGGGGTTAAGATTGGCAGCTAACCATTTTGTCAATTTCTTTATCTCTTCAATATTAAGATACTCAACAGTTTTAACTTTATCCTTGTTGGCAACCAGTGTGACACCTTGCGTGAAATCTTTTAATAGATAATCATCAAGGATGGCCGATTGAACAGCGGCTCGGATAAAGCCGTTGACCTTCTGAACCGTTGATGGTGCATGGTTTGCCCCAAACTGATTGATAAAACTTTGATACTGAGAACGGGTAACATCTTTAATTAGAGTGTTTCCAAAGAACGATTGGATATTCTTCTCGGTGGTTTGATAACGGACCAACGACACATGACTGACCTTAGGTTCCTTATATGTCTCAACCCACTGGCAGAAATAATCGTAGAGACTAATCTCTTTTCCAATATCAATACCTTGATTCAAACGATTCTCGTTACTTGTAGCCCATTCTTTAGCCAAAAGTTTGGTGGCAAAGCCATTCTTAGATTTAGAATGACGGTTACCCTGATCGTCGTACCAAGTTATACGTGCCTGCCATTTACCGTAAGCTTTCTTAATTGAAGCCATACTTATCCCTCCATTATTCTGTTATAATGAAAGGGTTGATAAGTACACGCCAATGTTTTATCAACCCTTGGCTCCTAGACAGCTGCAACTGTCTGGGGGCTTTTTTGTTTTGCACTATTGTTTAGCCTTCTTGTTAGCCATTAAATGCCATACAAAGAAGCCTACACCAATAATGAATGCTAACCATGCCCAGATTACCAAGTCTGAGTAACTGCCGGCGTTGAAGCCCATCAATGCAGCGATGATCATCATTACAAGTCCAGCAATGTCACCGCCCATGCCATCTTTCTTCCGAGTGCAAATGTAAACAATACCAGAAGCAAGATACATGATGGCCAACAGGACACCGGAAGAACCGCTTGTCTGCCCATTAGCAGCCATAGCATTACCTAAGCCGGCTACTGATGATTGGAAGAAAATAAATACTGACAACACGATCATCAGAATGCCGACAACTAACTTTGTCGTTTTCAATTAGAAAACCTCCTATAAAAATTCAGCTTTTAACGTCATCAGGGTTTGGACGAAATATCATTGATAGATTGTTCGAGTAGCTGGTTTTTGATAAATTGTTCTTCCTTGGTATAAAACGTGTCCCAGCAGGCCGTATTTACCATTTTTATCGTATTCATAAACGGTAGTGAAATTATCTGAATCATCTACTCTATACATAAGTGGTAAACCTTTTGGATGCCACCTGTAGACCATGTTATTTTCAACTCTGTCAGCCGAATATACAGATGGCATGCTTTGAATTGTATCGACAGGCTTACGACCAAAAGCTTGGGCATAACCCTTTAACTCATTCTCGTATTGCTTTTTATTTTCTTTTTCTTTAGCAATTTTCTTATCAACTTTCTTTTGAATAGCCGGCAAACTTCCTCCAACCAATTTATCCTTTTCAAAATAGAGAACAAAACCATCATAAGTTAACGTTTGTCCATCATCTCGAATGGGTTTTCCAATTTTCTTTATCACATTGTTTTTGGTAGTACCCAACTCTAATTTTTCTGCTTTTCTCTTAGTGAGGTAACTAACAATTTTATTTGGCTTTGAACTGGTCTTTTTATTTCCAGTGTTCTTGTTGGTTGAGCTATCTGTAACTTTTTTGCTAGATGATGACTTTTCCTTTGCTTCAGTTTTTTTAGAAGAAGCAATCCTTTGACTTTCTGTGTTTTGTGCTGATTGACTTTTATAGGATGGAGTTTGCGTGAATAATATCGAAGTAAGAATAGTTAACAGAAGAAATATCCATTTTCTTGTTTTATTCTTTTTTCGCCAATAGTAAATAAATAAAATGAAAAAAACGACAATTAAAACTGCTAGCAAAGAATCCATAGATCATTTCCTCCGACGTCAAATTATTTAGCGTTAAGCTTTCGTAATTGATTAATAATTTCCTGATTTTGGCGCATTAAAATGTAATTCTGCTCAATCATTTCTTGATAAAACTGAGTCAGATATTGTGATTGGCGATCTAAAACAGGAGCACTACTGGATAATTTGCGTCTAATGGCAATTCTTTCTAAAGCGTCATCGAAGTCTTCATCTACTTGTTGCAAGTTCTTCGATTCAACAAACTCTTTAGTATATTTGGCCCAGCCATCTTTGCCGTTAAAAATACTCATAATTTACTCCTTTACTTTGCTTATGTTAATTGCTTTCCGTAGGTCAAAATAGTAGCCATTGTAGCGGAACACTAAACCGTATTTATTACGATAGTTTTGAATGGCTTGCTGAACGTACTTTTCAGTAACACCAAAGTAATCAGCAACCTCCTCCAGTGACCAGGCATGGTTAAAGTAGCAGTGAATTAGGCCATCGAGTGTAACTGTTCGTTCCATTGCCCTTGAACGGGCTAGTGCTTCCTGTTTTTTGTCAGCTTCAGAATCTCCGGAAGATATATCGCCGGCCGTGTAATCGTAATGGGCGAATTCTTCTTGTAAAACCTCGTATTTCTCACGCTCACTTAGATTCTGGTTGATATAAATATCACGGATAAAGGTTAATCCACCCAGGAACTTTGGCAGTTTCTTACTGATAATAATGTTTAACTGTGGCCGTGATGCTGCTAGTGTTTCAAAATTATTCATAATATCGCCTTACTTCCGAGCCTTTTTCAAATTCTCAATAAAAGTAATAATTTGTTGACGTTCCGATTCTGGAGTGTCGTCATCAATGTGGGCGGCGATAACGTTTGCAGCCTCATTCTCTTCTTTTTCAGGTTCTTCATCATTGAAGAAATAATCAATACTTACATTAAATAAATCAGCTACTTGCTTTAGTGAAGAAAGACGAGGCTCATCAGTATCATGCTCCCATTTAGATAAACGTCCTTTATTGAAGTTTGAGTTAGGATTCTTTTCATTCAACTGGTTTGCCATTTCTTCTAAAGTAAGCTTATGTGCTTTTCTTAACTCTTTTAGCTTTGTACCTAAAGACATTTTCTTCACTCCTTGTGTGTGCCTTAATTATAGTATTTATGTTTCTTTTTAGCAACATTTTTCGGATAAATCTAACAAAAGTTGTTGACAACGCAACTGCGAAGATTTATTATAATACCCGTAATCAAGTTGCGATTACGCAACAAGATGAAAGGAGTGAAGTTATGGTTAGAGAAAAAGCTGAGCCATATTATGGTTTGATGGTAGAAATGAAGCGCCAAGGAAAGACTCAATCTGAGTTAGCTGATTTGATCAACGTCAACCGTAGTACGTTCAATCAGAAGCTTAATCGAATTAATGGCAAAGATTTCTATTACTCAGAAGCGTCGTTAATTGCAAATGCCTTGCATATGCAAGTTAGCGATTTTTCTTAGCAGCTTAAGTTGCGAAAAGAACAACTTGAAAGGGGCGTAAAAATGCAAGCCATATTAGATGAGCAAGACTATCAGTTTATTGCTACTAAGGTGCTGGACATAATCAAACAAAGTTATGACTTAGTGCCTAAGCAACCCAAGCGAGACGAATGGGTGGGAATTAAAGAATTCACTTCTGCATTGCCAATTGTGAAAGACAAGGAATGGGTTCGGATGTTTATTCTCTCCCGTCCCGAGTTCAAACCATGGGCAATCAACGTCAATGCTGGCCCGGGCCATCATACGAGGATCAACATGACCAAGGGTTTGGCTTGGGTAAATGCTCATCAGGATGAAATTGATTGGAACCAATCATTACCACGTTAAGGAGGTGAGACATGCTGACATTAGAGATCTGTTTACCACTATTGGTTATTGTTGGTTGTTTATTGATCGGGTTAGTCATCGACCTGAAAAACGGTGACAAGTTGTTTAGACAGAACTATAAAGGCCGTCATGGCAGGAAGAAGTGAGAAAAATGAGTAAGGCAATTGCGATGATCTGGGGTGCTTGGATCATGTATTGCACCATGATCGGTAGCTACGACGGAGCCATTGTGCTTCTGATTATCTATATTTTCAATCCAATCAAAATCGATTGGCATGACCTGTTCACGATTGAATTAGAAAACAAAAAGGACACGACCGCCGCAAACAGTCGTGTCCAGAACAAATAAACATTTCGAGGTAATTATAGCATGACAATTCAAGAATTAAAACAAATTCATAACAAGGTAGCTGACCAGACAACTGTGATTAGTGCACTATCAGCTCAATGGCTGCGGTCGGTAACTATTGATGAACGAATGAAGACCGCTGCCGACCTGGAGAACTACGCCAACCTGTTGAAGATCTCTGCAGAAGAACTCGCTACCGGGACTCGTGAGCTGTACAAGGAGGACTAAGCATGAACCAAGAAGAATTAGCAAGTAAAGTGAAGGGCCTAGTGGGTGATGGTGCTGAAGGAGTAACGGCAATGTGGTGTGACGATAACGGTTCCCACGTGTCTACCCTTGGAAACAACGAAGGAGCAATGGCCGCTGAAGTCGTTAAGCTTCTGAAACGGAATTCCATTGCCGCTTCAATCGTTAAACAGCAATTCCAGAATGGTGAGATCCCAACCAATTCGATAACCGATGACATCATTGGCTTTGCTGATGGTCTATTTCGGAAGATGAGGAAGGAATAGTTATGAATAAGCATACTGAAATGCTCCACGTCATGCTGGAGCGGAACCTTAATAGCTATGCCAATGCACTGTGGCGGTTCCGTAGCGATAACTATCCTGCGGGATATGTAAAGTATCTCAAGGAGTTACGGCAGAACTTAAAAGCAACAATTGAATGGTTAGACACTCTGATCAAGGAGGTACAGTAATGAACCTATTCGAACTTAACGACAACTACAAGGAGCTTGCATCTCGCGATGATCTTGATCCTACGATCTTAAAAGATACCCTTGATGCTATCCAAGATGATCGCAAGAGTAAGCTGGATAATCTGGCAACTTGGGCCGACCAACTCAAGTCTGAAATTGACTTCATGTCCGACAAAAAGAAGTCATGGGAAGACGAGATCAATTACCGCAAGAACAAGCTTGCCTGGATCAAGCAATACATTACTAATGTTCTTGATGATGCCGGAATTAAGCGAATGACTACAGATAATCATCTGCTTAGCGCTCGTAACTTCAAGGCTTCAACCATCATCGATAGTGATGAAAAACTGCCAGACAAATTCAAGGTCACTGAAACGACGACCAAACCCGACAAGAAGGCTATTTATAAGGCACTTAAGTCTGGTGAGGAAGTACCAGGAGCGCACTTAAAGCCTAACCGTAACACGGTGATCAAATAATGTTTCAACTTAGAGATTACCAGCAGGAGACGATTGATAACATCTATCAATCAATGAGGTTAGGCAATCGAAGGATCATTGTTCAGCAACCACCTCGTACTGGTAAGACAGTCATCATGGCTGAGATCGCTCGACGGACCACTCAGAAGAATAACCGAGTGATGTTCATCATTCACCGCAAAGAGGTCCTGGAGCAAGCCGAGAAGACATTCAAAGCCCAGAATGTTGATATGAATCTGGCCATCATGGGGATGGTTCAAACCCTAACCAGACGGGTTGATAAGTTACCAGCTCCTCAGTTAATTCTAGTTGATGAAGCTCACCATGCGCTGGCTAAGTCATATCAACGAATTCTACAGGCGTTCCCTGAAGCCTACGTGCTTTACTTTACTGCTACACCAATTCGAACTGGTCACCAGCAGCTTGACCAGATTGCTGATGATCTGATCGTCGGTAAATCAATTAAGTGGTTAACAGCTAACGGTTTCTTAGCACCGTTCAAATATTACGGGCTGGGCGACATTGACCGTTCAAAATTACGTAAAGCACACGGCGACTACAGTTCTGCCAGTATGAACGAAGCCATTAACCATCAGATCTATGGCCACATTGTCGATCAATACCAGCGCCTGGCAGCTGGTAAGCAGGCAGTAGTTTATTGCCACTCGGTTGCCAGCGCTAAAGAGGTAACTGATAAATTTCATGAAGCCGGCATCACCGCCGAAGAGATTGATGGTGAGACTGATAAGAAGATCCGAGACAAGTTAGTAGAACAATTCCGGAACCAACAGCTCACGATTCTGGTTAACGTCAATCTATTCACTGAAGGCGTTGATTTACCAAACGTCGATTGTGTGATCATGGCCCGACCAACCAGTTCTTTGGCGCTTTACTTACAGTTTTCAATGCGTTGTCTCAACCCACGTAAGGGTAAGACGGCGATCATCATTGATCATGTAGATAACTTCTTAAACTTTGGTCTTCCCAACAATGATCGGGACTGGAATGAAGCCATTAAGACCAAAGATAAGCGAAAAGCATCCAACAAGGATAATGGTCCGGCAATCTGCCAATGTCAGTACTGCTACGGGATCTTCTACCGGAAAGATATGCAGGATAATTGCTGCCCGTTGTGTGGCCACCGATTGGATCCCGAAAAGAAGGACTACAAGATTGTCAATGTTGACCTGCAGGAGATCAAAGAGAATCAGGCCATTAAGCGTCGTAAGCAATTAGTTAACGAGATTCTTAATGACCAAGTGATGGCCAACGTTGCTGATAAGACACCAGGTCAGTTAACAACACTCAAGGAGTTCCAAGCCTATGCCAAACTACACAATTACTCATCAGGATGGGCTTGGTACCAACTTAAAAGGAGGAGAAAACACTAATGTCAATTTTGCCGGAGGATAAACCACAACATCCAACGCCACAACCACATAACTTCTTTATCTGGGGCGCCACAATGTCGGGAAAGAGCTACTTTGCTAGTTTCTTCCCGCACCCATTGTCGCTAAATACGGACGGTAACAGTGAGCAAGGCTCAGCGCCAAGCATTCAGGTTCGTAACATTCGGGCCAAGGATGGTTCACTGAAGCAATCAGTGATCGATCAGTTAGACGAGATTATCACGGCACTGCAGTCAACGGATAATACTTTCCAGACGGTGATCATCGATGTAATTGATGATATCTGCGTCATGATTGAGCAGGCAATCTGCATTGATAACGATGTTCAGGCACTAAGCGACATTCCTTACGGAAAGGGCTATGCCATGTTCAACAGTGTGTTGCAACAATTTGTTATGGATCTCAAGGCACTGCCAATGAATGTGATCTATGTCAGTCGGGAATTACAGATCACTGACGAGCAAACCAACACGTCCGACCCTAAACCGTCGCTCAAGACTAAGTACTACAACATCGTTAACGGTAACTGTGACTTGGTTATCCATACGCAGAAGTTTGGCAAGGATACTTATACCCGGACTATTACCGACCGGCGGACTAAGTACAAGGCAGAAAACATCACCGATACACGAGTAAGAAAACTACTGGAATCATGCGAAGGCATGTTTGAAAAATAGGAGGAATTAAATTATGGGACTTTTAGACGCATACAAGAATGCTACTAACAACTGGGACGCTAAGGACGGGAAGCTGAATGAAAGCCAGCTGATTCCGTTTGGAGATTATGAAGTAATGCTGGGTAAGGTTGACCACCCGGTATACAAGTCTGGTTGGGACTGCCTGCGGTTCGATATGCAGGTAATCGCTGGTAAGTTTGCCAGTCGTCATGAACAGCTGCGGATCAGTCTAGCTGTGAAGACTACTAAGGGTAAGCCAATGCCAGAATTCGTAGTAAGTCGGAACATCCGGACGATTGCTAAGATCGGTGAAATGGTTGGCCTAGAGATGAAGCCCGAATACTTCCCGGACAACGAAACCGATGCTTACGAACGGCTGACGGCAGCCTTCAAGCCATACGAAGGTAAGACGCTACACATGACAATTATTAAATCAGATAACAAGAAAGATCCAGATAACCCGTACCGGAATTACGAATTTGAGCCAAGCAAGATTAACGTTGAGACACCAGAACCAACCGATCCTGAGACTGGTGATACCGCAGTTAGCGATGACGATCTGCCATTCTAGCAGAGGTTAGTCAGTGAACTTAAAACACCGAATGGGTGGGAAGCCCATTAGGAGGGTTAACATGAAAAATTTAGTTAACTTCGCCGTCCAATATGCTGAACATGGTTTTACAGTCATTCCAACTATCGGCAAGAAACCACTAATTAAATTCGCTGATCGTCCGGCTTTAACGCCTGATGAATTACGAGAATTCTGGCGGACTCATCCATATGCCAATATTGCACTGAAAACTGAGAAATTCTTCGTTGTTGATGTTGATCGGCATCCAAATGGGGATGACGGAACCAAGGCAATCAAAGAATTAAATCATCCGGAGTGGTTCAATACGCTGTGCCAGAAAACAGCTCACAATGGCTACCAATTCTTTTTTACTAAGCCCAAAGAACGAATCAGTCAGAACATCGGTTTCCTACCAGGAGTAGACATCAAGGCTCACCCTAATAACTATGTTGTCGTAGCACCTAGCATTATCGACGATAAGAGTTATCAGTGGTTGAACCATAAACCGATGCTACAACCGGATGAGGAGCTAATCAGGCTGATTGAAGAAAAAGGCAAGCCGACGATTAGTGACAAGAAAATTGAGAGTTTCCACCCTAAAGGACGCACTCAGACCTCGGCGCTATTTGAGCAGATTGTTAATGGCTTGGGGCCAACTGGTGGGAGAAACGATGCCCTGGCAGCATTCGCCGGCGGTCTATTGTTCCGCAACGTTGATCCAGAGTGTGTATTGGAATTAGCGAGAATCGCTAACCAGCGGACCAAGTACAGCCTTTCGGATAATGAAGTTGTGACGACGGTTAACAGCATGATCAAGAAGGAGATACGAAGGCGAGGTGAAGTAAGTGAGTGAAGATAAAGTCGTACCGTTTGATAAGAAAAATGCCAGTAAGCTCAGCCAGATGGTTGACGAAGAAGATCCATTTATTCGAACAGCCAAAGGTGCTATTAAACCTAAAAGCTTGTTCAACATCGAAGTGATTTTGGAACACGATCCACAATTGGTGGGGATGTTTAAGTTCAATGAATTTACTGGTGAGATTGACGTGGCCCGAAGCAGTGACAAACTGCTGATTAAAAAGGGGATGCTCAAAGATTCCTATGTCGATGAGTTAGCATCTTACATTGAGACAGCCAAAGACTATGGACAGGTACTATTTACCAATCAACTAATTAGAAGCGCCCTCACGGTGGTGGCCAATCGACATCGATATAATCCGGTGCTTGATTATATGAACTCAGCTTACGAGAGTTGGGACCATCAAGAACGACTAGACACGTTTTTTAGCGATTATCTGGGCGTTGAACGATCAGAAGTAACCCGGTTAATCACTCGACTATTTTTTATTGGTGCAGTGGCAAAGGTATATGATCCCAAACGTAAATTTGACTTCGTACTGGATCTGGTCGGTGGTCAAGGGGCCGGAAAGACAACTATCTTGCAGAAGGTTGCGCCGTGTGGTTACTACACCGATCAATTCTCTAGTTTCGAAAGCAAGGATGACTTTGCGGTGATGCGGCGATCACTAATCGTTAATGACGACGAAATGACAGCGACAGCCAATTCAACGTTTGAAGTGCTAAAGAAATTTGTGACTTTGCAAGAGTTTGAATACCGCAAGCCATACGGGCACCAGGCAGAACGGTTCTCTAAAGGCTTTGTCCTGGCCCGGACAACCAACAATCTGTACTACCTGAAAGATAAAACCGGTGAACGGCGTTTCTTACCGCTGTTGGTTGATAAGGATCGACAGGTAGCTAACCCGGTGCAAGATTTGACACCAGAATACGTGAAGCAGGTTTGGGGAGAAGCAGTTCATCTGTTTAAGAATGATGATTACAGTTTTGACCTGACTAGTGATCAACAGGAGATGCTAGACAAGCACCGGCAAACGTTCATGTACACCGATGATCTGGAAGATGCCATTGCTGACGCGCTGGAGAACGACTGGTCAGATCGAGATTTCTTATCCAGCGAAACGATTGGCTTGAAAGTTGTCCCTGGAGTTGATCTTGCTAAGAACCGGAAGCTATCCAATCAGATTGCCAACATTATGGTGAATCGGTTTGGCTGGCGAAAAGGGATGCGGAAACGAAATGGGAAAGTTTCTCGTGGATATCTAAAAAAGGTAACACATTGAAATAGTGTTACCCGATGTGTAACCCGGTTGAGCCTTACAGCCCCAAGGGATACATAAAGAGGTAACACTATTACTACTATATATAACCTGTCTCTTATACACATCTCCGAGCCCACGAGACCGAGGCTGA
>CAMFOZ010000013.1 GCA_945971245.1 uncultured Lactobacillus sp. | reverse complement strand
TCTGGACACCCAGGTCGTGAACTTCCTTGAGTTCCTTGGCAACGTCTTTTAAAACGGGTGGGTTAATACCGAAGCCCTTTTCACCAGCAAGTGCTTCCCCACTCAGCTTTAAGATAACCCGATTATACTTAATATCAGCCATGATTTTCCTCCTCAAATTGTCTGTCAATCAAGTATTGTAAAAAAGGACGTACTGAACCCAGCACGTCCTTTCGCCAAGCGAACCTTAGTTCATTTGGTCCTTAACTTCTTGAGCAAAGTCATCCTGCTTCTTTTCGATACCTTCACCGACTTCGTAACGGATGAAGGACTTCAGCTTACCGTTGTTAGCAGAAACGTATTCAGCAACCGTTTGGTCTGGGTTCTTAACAAAGTCTTGGTCAGCCAAGCAAATTTGTGATAAGAACTTGTTAAGACGACCTTCAACGATCTTGTCAACGATCTTAGCAGGCTTGCCTTCGTTCAACGTTTCTTCCTTGAAGACTGCACGTTCATGGTCAAGACGGTCTTGGGAAACATCTTCACGAGTCATGAATTCAGGGTTGATAGCAGCAACGTGCATAGCAACGTCCTTAGCAGTTGCTTCGTCACCGCCTTCAAGAACAACTAAGGCAGCAATTTGACCACCTTGGTGCAGGTAAGCACCGAAGCTGTCACCGTCGTTCTTTTCAACAACAGTGAACCGACGAAGGCTAACCTTTTCACCAGTCTTTTGGGTCGTGCTGATGATGTCATCCTTCAACGTACCGTTGTCAGTCTTGATAGCCAAGGCTTCGTCAACAGTAGCAGGCTTGTTTTCACTGATCAGCTTAGTAACTTCCTTGAGCAGGGCCTTGAATGGGTCACTGGCAGCAACGAAGTCCGTTTCGGAGTTCAGTTCAACAATGGCAGCCGTGTTTCCGTTGATGGCGATGTCAGCCAAACCTTCGGCAGCAACCCGGTCGCTCTTCTTAGCAGCCTTGGCGATACCCTTTTCACGAAGGTAGTCCATTGCCTTGTCCATGTCACCATCGCTGGCAACTAATGCCTTCTTGGCATCCATGATACCGGCACCGGACTTCTTACGTAATTCCATAACTTGAGCAGCTTTAATTTCAGCCATGACTAGATCTCTCCTTTAATAATCAATGGGATTTTCAAAAAAGGGCTGTTTGTACTTAGGGCCACTATGGTCCATAACACAAAACAGCCCAAGTATTTAATAACTAATTGTTAGTCTTTGCCTTCAACACTGTTCTTGAGGTTCTTCAGAGAATCTTCACTAACAGTTTCGTCTTCGGCGTTGTCATCAGCAGCAGCTTCTGCTTGTTGTGCGTCGTCTTGACCCTGCTTACCTTCAACAACGGCATCAGCCATCTTGGAAGTGATCAGACGAACGGCACGAATAGCATCATCGTTTGATGGGATTACGTAGTCGATGTCATCTGGGTCAGTGTTGGTGTCGACCATGGCAACGATTGGAATGTGGAGCTTTTGAGCTTCCTTAACAGCGATTTGTTCCTTGTGTGGGTCAACGATGTACATAACATCTGGGATCCGTGGCATGTCTTCGATACCACCAAGGAACCGTTCCAGCTTTTCACGTTGCTTAGTCAGAACAGCAACTTCCTTCTTTGGAAGGACATCAAAAGTACCGTCTTCGGACATCTTCTTGAGTTCCTTCAGACGAGCGATCCGTGATTGGATGGTCTTCCAGTTGGTCAGCGTACCACCTAACCAACGGTGGTTAACGTAGTATTGACCGGCACGGGTAGCTTCTTCTTCGATGGAGTCTTGTGCTTGCTTCTTAGTACCAACAAAAAGAACAACACCACCGTTAGCAGCAACGTCCTTCATGTAGTTGTAAGCAGTGTCGATCATCTTGACCGTCTTTTGCAGGTCAATGATGTAGATCCCATTACGTTCAGTGAAGATGTATTCTTCCATCTTTGGGTTCCAACGACGAGTTTGGTGACCGAAGTGGACACCTGCTTCAAGCAATTGCTTCATAGTAACAACAGACATAATAAACCTCCAAAATTGTTTTTTCCTCCCCGCGGCTCCACTAGTCAGAGAACCCTTCTCGTGAAAGGCACGTCTCAAACTATCACCACGAGTGTGTTATATGTTGTTAAACACCGTTTAATAGTATACAAAAAAGCTTGTCCAATGACAAGCTTTTTGAACGCTTAATTTGCCTGGTGGTGGTGATTCAACTGATAAAATTGGGCCACACTAATTCCCCGTGCGGCAAGGTAAGCCACCTTCTTAGCACGAGGCTGGTGTTTGAAGTGGTACTCCGCACTCAGCGCGTCGTGTTTACTATCAAAAGACGTTTGGTAAATCAGCCGTAACGGGTGGCGGGACTTCACCCGGGTATACTTAGCACCCCGCCCGGCCTGGTGGGTAGCAAACCGGCGGGCAACGTTGGTAGTAAATCCACAGTAGAGGGTATCATCGGCACAGTATAGAACATACATATAATACTTATTTTTGCTGGCCATAGAGTAATTCCTGCACCTCCGGAAGATAGTGACCATCATCCCCACTGACAACCAGCGGTGGAACCACCTTTAATCCACCGGGTTTGCCATCCTTAATTACTTCCAGCAGGAGCATGTTGGCATCTCGTCCTGGTTTAGGGTGAATAAACCGGATCCGCTTGGGAACCAGCCGGTGCTCCTGCATGGTGGTCAAGATCTCAGTTAAGCGGTCCGGCCGGTGAACCAGGTAACCATGACCGTTCATCTTCAATAGGCCGCTCATCTGTTCCGCTACCGTTTCCAGGTTGGTGGCAATCTCATGCCGGGCAATGGCCAGATAACGGTTCGGATTCTTCTGGCTCTGGGCCGTCACCGGAAAGTATGGCGGATTACACAGCACCACGTCGGCCGAATCCTTAGGCACGGCTTCAAAAACATCGGCAATGTCCATGTTAAGGACCTGGTAGCGCTCAGTCAGCCCGTTTAACTCAACACTCCGCTTAGCCATGTCAGCGATCCGGGGCTGTAGTTCAACCTCGGTGAAGGTCCCGCCAAGCTTCTTATGTAAGAATAGCCCAATTGCCCCGTTTCCCGCACAGAGGTCCACGGTCCGCAGCTTATGCCGGTGGTTGGGCCGAACAAAATCCGCCAACAGGACCGCATCTAGGGAAAAGGCAAAGCAGCTGGGGCTTTGGATAATCTGGACATCCTGGCTGTACAGCTGGTCAATTCGTTCATCGTTTTTTAGTAAGGAAGCTGGTTCCATCATCATATTCCTTTCGTGATTCGCCCCTTGCATCTGAAGACATTTTTCGTCATACTTAAGGGCTAGAGATTAAAAATTATTTGAAGATTGGAAGAACAATCATGCTTTACAACTTTTTAGTAAGAATTGTTAATCCCTTGCTCAACCTGATTAACGGTCGAACAAAGGTCTATAATCGTGAAAACTTGCCAGATGGTAATTACATCATCGTAGCCCCGCACCGGACGTGGATGGACCCGGTCTTAATCGCCCTGGTGGTCTGGCCCAAGAAGTTTAGTTTCATGGCCAAGAAGGAACTTTTTAAGAACCCGATCGCGGGGAAGTTTCTGCGCGCCCTCAACGCCTTCCCGGTTGACCGTAAGCATCCAGGACCATCAGCCGTCAAGACGCCGGTGAATCTCCTGCGTAAGACCGACCTCTCAACGATTATCTTTCCTTCAGGATCGCGTTACTCAGCCAAGCTCAAAGGTGGCGCGGTGGTAATCGCCAAACTGGCTAACGTGCCACTTGTTCCGGTCGTCTACCAAGGACCACTGAAGTTCGGCCAGCTCTTTACTAGACGGCCACGGCACATTGCCTTCGGAAAGCCCATCTACATCGATCGCAAAGAACGGCTGACCGAGGAAAATCAAGCCAAGATTGAAAAGCAGATGCAGACGGCCTTTGATGCCCTAGACAAGCAGATCGATCCTAACTACCACTATGTCATGCCACCAAAGCCGGCGGACGATGATTTCTAAATTAATAAAAAAGGATGCGGTGACGCATCCTTTTTTATTATTTGCGGTTTGCTTTCCGCGCTTGGGCCTTCATGGTTTGCATCATTTGGTGAAGCTTACGGCTAGAAGGCTTTTGCCCCATCTGGAGCATCATTGTCCGCAGCATTTCTTCTGAAATTGGTGGATTATTACGAAGGTAATTTTCCATGTACCTACGGGCGCCGAAGAAACCGACAACCAGGCCTACTAATAATGCGATGATGGCCCATAAAATTGTCATACCCACGACTAATTCCTCCTTTAGTTAGTTACCTTTCCATCTTACACGAAAGAAAGGGTCTTGAAAAGAGAAAATCAGCGCTTAGTCGTCACGCAGGCCCTTTTTACGTTGAACCTCACGAACCTTCTCTGGCGTTACTTCCTTGCCTTCCTTATCAAAAATCCGCATCATTTCAATGTTGCTCCGCATTGCTTCACGGAAGTTCTTGATGTACTCACGACGCAGCCGTTCCCGTTCCCGGGTTTCCGCCTCTGTCAGCCCTTCCTTCTTGTTCTTGTGGGCCAACTCGTTGATCCGCTTCAACAGCTTATCTTGTTCTTCTGATTCAGCCATGAATTCCTTGCCTCCAATCAATCTAACACCTTTATCGGCTTGATTTTACCGAATTTAATGTACAATTGCAAACTTTTCCGTCAACGTTAAAGCTTGAACGAACGTACGTTTGAAATATTGCTATCACTATGATATCCTTTACATAATAATAATGATAATGAGGTGTTATTATGCCACGATCCGCTAAAAACAAACAGATGGCGGTCCTATCGTACATTCATAAGCAGGTTGCCGAGCATGGCTATCCACCGACCGTTCGGGAAATCTGCAGTGCCGTGGGCCTCTCATCCACCTCGACCGTCCACGGTCATATCACCCGTTTAATTGATAAGGGCTTCTTGCGTAAGGATTCAGCCAAGCCCCGGGCCCTGGAGATTACGCCAAAGGGACTGGACCTGCTCGGTGTCAAGCCAATGCAGACTAAGATCCCAATGCTGGGGGTTGTCACCGCTGGTCAGCCCATCCTCGCTGTCCAAGACGCCACTGATTTCTTCCCGATCCCACCATCGATCCAGGATAACAATGACCTGTTCATGCTAAAGATTCGGGGAACCAGTATGATCAAGGCCGGGATTCTCAATGGTGATGATGTGATTGTCCGTAAGCAGTCCACTGCCCGTAACGGTGATATCGTGATCGCCATGAATGATGATAACGAGGCCACCTGCAAACGCTTCTTCAAAGAGAAGACCCGTTTCCGTCTGCAGCCCGAGAATGACACAATGGATCCCATCTTCCTGCAAAACGTTAAAATCCTCGGTAAGGTGATCGGCCTCTTCCGTGATCATATCTTTTAAAAGCAAAATGACTGACGATTTTCGTCAGTCATTTTTTATTATTGTTGTCGATAAATTCGTTGATGGTTCTTTTGACCAGCCAGAACAAACGGTGCCTTATCATTCTGCAGGTCGAATTGAACATCAGCCGTCTGCATCCCCAGCTGACTGTTAAACAGCTGCTCATATTCGTCAATTGAAACCTGGTGCCGATCCGCCAGGTCACGCTTAACGTCACTGAGGTTTTCGGCAAATGCTGGCTGAACAATTCCGCTATAGAACTCGCCTTCCGCTCCGGAGCCGTATGAAAAGAGTCCCAAACGGTCGCCCGGTTTTACCTGCCCGTTTTGCAGGAGGGACATCAGGCCTAAGTACAATGAGCCGGTGTAGAGATTACCAACCTGCCGACAATAAACCTGGCTAGCCGTCAACTGTTTACGAAGCCGGTTGGCAACCGCGTCATCACGATCCTGAAGGACGCCCTCCAGGCCCTTTTTACCCATCTTGGTAAATGGCAGGTGGAAGGCAATCCCCGTAAAGTCGTCGAGGCGGCGTCCCGTCCGCTGCAGGTAGCGGGTCAGAGTGTTCTTGAAGAAGTCAACGTAGACCCCAGTTGAGTACTTACCATCCACAATGGCCTCCGTTGCGTACAGGGGGCGCCAGAAGTCCATGAGGTCGCGACTATAGGAAACACTCGTTGGTTCGATTGCCAGAACGTGCGGATCAGCACTGATCAGCATGGCCACCGCTCCTGCTCCCTGGGTTACCTCACCGGGGGTGTTAAGTCCGTAACGGGCGATGTCAGCTGCAATCACCAGAACCGTCTCCTGGGGATTCAGGGCCACCAGTCCCCGGGCAAACTGAATTGCTGCGGTCCCGGAATAGCACGCTTCCTTGAGTTCTACCGCCCGAATATAATCATCGAGGCCCAGGAGGTGTTTGATATAGATGGCACTGGCCTTGGAATTATCAATCCCCGATTCAGTTGCCACGATAATTGTCGATAGCCGTTGAGTAACGTCTGGCGTCAGTAACTTCTTAGCCGCCCGCGCCCCAAGGGTTACGATATCCTGAGTTGGCGGAACCACCGCTTGACGGTCCTGACCGATCCCAATCGTGTACTTGTTAGGATCAACGCCACGTTTGGCAGCCAGTTCTGTCAAATCAATGTATTGATCCGTCGTGGCAAAGGCCATCCTATCAATTCCAATCTTCATCTTTCTCAACCTCAATTCCTTTCCATCTGATCCATCGTCTCATTCAGCAATTCGTCGACCGTGTTATTACCCTGGTTGATTGCGTGACCCTTAGTCCAGCTGAAATGCAGCTGGGAAAATTGCGGCAACAAGTGCAGCACTGTCTGCCATAATTCACGATTGGCAACGGGACTCCCACTAGCGGTCACCCAGCCCCGACGATTCCAACCATAGAGCCACCCTTTCATGATTGGGTCTAAGACATAATGCGAATCAAGCGTGGCCAGGATCGCCTCATCATTTAGGTGGTGAGCAATCAGGTACTCCAGTGCTTTGATCAGTGCGGTTACCTCCATCTTGTTGTTAGTCGCCCCGAACTCACCACCGGTCCCGGTAATCCGTTGTTGCTGGTACTCAATCAAATAAGCCCAGGCCGCCTTGTCGTCACTCTTGACGTGCTGGCCTCGTTTATTACCGTGGTTCCGAGAACCGCCATCCGTATAGAGCCGGATGGCCGGGGTAACCGTCGCATCATTGGTGCCTAACGAAAGACTTAGCTGCTGCGGACGGGAAGATGAGTCTTCCCCCTTCAGCCAGGCCACCGCCGCACTCCGGCTAGGAAAACCTTTGTAGACCGCCCCAGCATAGCCACTGACCTGGCGCTGGCATTCTGGCCAGGAGGTATAGATTCCCGGCCGATAGCCCTTCTTCACTGCATAAAATTTCTTTGCCACTAGGCTACTTCCCCCAAACAAAAAGGTCGCTCATCCTCAACTGGTGTTGATAAAAGGGCAACCACTGATTTCATACTAAATATCTTACCACAATTCGTATCCTCAAGGGTGATTTGTGGATCTGCAAATCTTCAATCTAGAAAGATATAGAACCTAAAATTGAATCTAGATATAACAAAAATTAACAATCCAGCTAAGAGTTATTTAAGAAAATTACTTTGAAATAATATGACAATTACTGCTTGCCTACGTATCTACATTTTATTATTTAGACGCTTGATCATGTAATGAGAATAACGACATGCTATAATTAATAAAAGTAAGCACTAATGTTCAATAATTAGCATAGTTCGTCATTGTCCAAACCCTGAAGACGTTAAAAGCTGAAATTTACGGGAGGTTTCCTAATTGAAAACTACAAAATTAGTTGTCGGTATTCTGATGATTGTGTTGTCAGTATTTATTTTCTTCCAGTCATCAGTAGCCGGCTTAGGTAATGCTATGACAGCCAATGGGCAAACCAGTGGTTCGTCTGGTGTTCTTCTGGCAATTATGTATCTTGCTTCTGGCATTGTTTACATTTGCACTCGGAAAAAAGATGGCTTAGGCGGCGATATTGCTGGCCTTGTAATGATGATCATCGCTGCACTGATGGGCTTCAACGCTGGTAGTTACTCAGATCTAGTAATCTGGGCATGGTTGGCATTCATCATCGGGGTAGGCTTCTTTGTATGGCACCTAATAGCAAATAAAAAGGCTAAGCAATAATACACCGTGTATCGATAAAATCTTTGAGAATATTTTGACCCTTATATATAAAAATAATTCACCATTCTCAAAGCCAAAACCGATGAGCAGATCATCCAAGCTGCTCAAGACGCTTTAACCACACAAGATTTTTAGCTCCCACACAAAATGGGGGCTTTTTTCGTGTTTGTGTGGTTTTTGTGTGGCAGTTGTGTTTTTTACCACTCGCCCGTGAAAACGAAAAGAAGCACAAACCCTTGATATTAAAGGATCTGTGCTTCTTCGTTTGTTTAGGTTTTTCCTAAGTAAAGGAGAGTACAGGCCATAAATGTATTGATATATCAGCACTTAGTGGCTATTCGTGCACCAATCGTGCACCGTTAAAATTTTAGTTTCTACCATTATACACAATCAAAGACGATACCCTCGAATGAAGGTGCCGCCTTTTTTATTTGGATCACATAACACAGGTTACTTTTGATTATAGCACAAAAAAGCCCGGCCGGAAATCCAGTCGGGCTTTGATTGTTCAACATTAATTACTTGGTACCGCTTCAATATATGATTTAGTCGGATCAATCGTGATTGAATCAAAGAAAGGGTGAAGCACCAGAGAGAACCGCCCCTCGCCATCAGCTGACGGTAACTGTAGAAGGTTATCGCCAACAACTGGCGTAAAGGTAGTCCTCCCATCAGCGTCACTCCACTTTAACCATGCTTCCCCTCCGTTTTCAACCTTAGTGATGTATAGATGAAGATTAACGACATACTTATCATCATTAACATAGGCCAGAGCCTTATCACCAGTGACGGCCATGCCAGCTATCTGACCCCATGATGAGTTACCATCATTAATGCTAGCCCCTAACTTAACCAGGTTCGTTCCAGCAACTTTAAGCCCATTTGGAATCTTAAAACTGTTGGATGGAACAATCATGATACTCTTAGTCGATAGTAACTCAATCATATCCTCAAAACCCAGTTTATCTGTAACTGAAAACTTCTTTCTAAAAGCAGATGCCAGCCGTTCCATAGTATCTTGCAAACTCATGCGACCACCTCCTCATGAGGTAATCGTAGTCTTGATAGAAGGTCCTTAATTACCCCCATATAGGCAGAGGCTACAACCTTGATCCCCCTAATTACACAACCGTCTAGTGGATCACAGGCAAGAGAAAGCTGTGTATATTTGGTTCGATCTGTTTTTGGGATCATAAAAGACAATTTAAGTGCGTTGCTGTCCGAAGTATAATCCCCTTGCATAGCTTTTGATTTAACCTCGCGTGAATTAGATGAATCATCCTTCAATGCGGCATGCCAAGTTACCAATCTATTACATAAAACTTTGGCAGTGAGTGTTATTTCAATGTCAGCGGTTATATGATCAGGAACGGTTATAGGATAGGTGTAAGAATTATAATACGCATTTGTATTGTTTAATAACACTGTTGTTTTAAAAGGCGGCGGTGTTACTAGCTTGATCATGTCATCAATCGATAGTTGGTCCGTTTTATTAAATCGTTGGCGAAACCCATCCGCCAACAAAATCATTTTAGTTTGCAACGTCATCTAATCACCACTTTCTGTTTAAGATCTCTTCATCTATATATTGCTTGTCTCTTTCGTAAATAGCATCATAATCGACCTTTACCGTTTCAATATCTGATTTTTTTGCATAGCCGCTTAATGCATCTTTAGTAGCATAGGTAGCCATTGCGTTGGATTTTGTTTCATAAATAGATAAGTCAGGAATTGAAGGAATATCCGACTTCTTTGCATAATCTGTCAAATCAACCTGTGTAGGGATATCTGACTTTTTAGCATAATCAGTTAAGTCAGGAATTTCTGATTTTTTTGCATAAGTTTGTGCAGCAGAAGATTCCGTTAAATAGCCGGTCAAATCAACTTTGTGTTCGTTGATTTTGGCATCAGTTTCCTCTTTTGTATAGTAATTTGACAGGTCAACGCTGTTCGGGATAGATAAAGTTTGCCCATTAATCGTAATGGTTTTAGTACTAAGGTCTAGCATTACATTAGGCAATTCATTTTTCGTAGCATAGTTACTTAAATCAACTTGTGTAGGAATATCTATTGTTACGTCGTTAATGCTAAGAGTCCGATCGTTCGTATTGAGAGTAACTACTGGTACACTATCCTTTGTCGCATAGGTTTTAGCTGCATCATCGCTAGTTAAGTATGGCGCTAAGTCAGGTTCCTTTGACAATGCTTGTTCGGCAGCAGATTGAGCTGCTGTTGCTGTGTCAATTGCTTGCGTAGCAGTAGAGTTAGCGTTACTTGCTGTATTGCTTGCTGCTTGAGCCACGGATGTAGCGGATGAAGCAA
The DNA here is from genome assembly GCA_945971245.1 of uncultured Lactobacillus sp. Lineage (GTDB taxonomy): Bacteria > Bacillota > Bacilli > Lactobacillales > Lactobacillaceae > Limosilactobacillus. The sequence continues at coordinate 14,579 of CAMFOZ010000013.1, read as the reverse complement.
CTTCATTAGCAGCGGCGGCATTGCTATTAGCAGAGGTTGCCACAGTTGTTGCAGATTCAGCTTTTTCAAGCGCTAATTGAGCCGCACTATTAGCCGAGTCTGCTACTTGTTGAATAGCGGTAGTATCAGGGATAAATGACTTTAAGAAGTCTTGTTCAGTTCCGGAATTGCCTGCATCTAGCCAGATTTGATAAGCCGACTTACCATCTGTACCAGGCTTTCCTACTGGAATTCCCGCATTTAGTAGATAGGAATTTTCACCGACTAATTCTAGAGACACAGTTGGTGTCTGGTCATAAGTAAGGGCTGTGATTTCACCAATTTTTAAACTAGGCTTAATTACTTGACCACCTGTGTCACCTTTTGGAACAGCAAGCTTAATAACATATGAATTATTTTCTTGACTAACTACATCTGCCGTCGCCTGTGTTCCGGCCGGTAAGGTCGTTACTTCAATACCTGTAATTTTGGCAGGTAATCCCTGATCACCTTGCTTACCTTTACTTGAGTGACCAGTATCTACACCATCTTGAAACCAATTATCATTATCACCAATCACAGGTGGATTAGCGTTTTTACCATCTTGGGCCTTTGGAAAGCCAATATCATACTTAAAGTGAGTATCATCAATTTTCGTGAGATGAAAATATGGAGACTCTCCAGGTTCTAACAAAGTGAAGGAACCAAGTTGAATGTCTGGAGCTGGACCCGTATCACCTTGCGGGCCCTTCAGATAGTTGATGAAATCTTCTTCCGATCCTGAATTACCTAAGTCTAACCATGTTTGGTAAGCGGCCTTACCTGCATCTCCGGAGTCACCTTTTCGCCCAACTAATGACTTCAAGAAATCTTCAATGGTTCCTTCATTCCCTTGTTTTTTCCATAGATCAAAAGCTGACTTACCAGGATTACCTTGATCACCCTTTTCACCAGCGGGAATGTAAAAGGTAAGTTGATTCCCGTTTTGGTCAATGGTTTGTTCTACTTTTGCCGGCGACCCTGGTTCAGTCGTTTTGGTTGCTACTACCTTTACACTCTTACCGGCTTCTGCGATGTTAGAAAGAATTTCATTGATATCAGTAGTAGGATCAATGGTTGCTAGTGAATCGTCAGCATTACGATGGATTCGAACTGGAATAAAACCAGCTGAAGGATAAATCACTGTATTACCATCGTAAGTTTCCCACAACTCTAGTCCATAGTCACCAGAGGGAATCTTGTTGTCATCAAACTGTTTAGCCGGCACAAAAATATCATCATCATTTAAGATGACCGCATAATGTTGGCCAGCGTTCTTATCGTCCTTGACCATTTTGGCTTCCCATTTATGATCTGGATTAGGCTTAATTGGCTGACCTTCATCGGTAAATAGGTTAATCTTTACCAGGCTCACATTATCAGAACGTTTAAAGTCTTGATATTCAGCTGTGAACATCGACATTTATATCACTCCTTCTACTTGAAGGTTCCATATGCTTCACCGGTTGCTGCGTTACGTACTGCAACATAACCGTATTGACCATTAGGCCGTGGTTGCCGAACATAAACGAATCCATTAGTTCGTGCCCAGGCATCGTACTTAACAACATCACCAGTATGAAGTACCGCAATAACTGAGCTAGACGGTGCAGCGCCCCAACGCAAGTGCAAGTCAGTCGTTGACGTAAATGTTCCTTGTTCAGCGAACCAACGAATGCCTAAATCATCGACCCAACTATGCGCCGGTAGCGATGGTTTAATGGCTGGCTTTTCTTGCTCGATTGGCTTCTGTGGTGCTGGAGCAGGTGCAGAGCTTGGGTTAAATAGCTTAATAGCGTTATCGGTAATTGTGATAGAACCATCAACGCGGTAACCAAGCAGGTTGTCGGTGTATTGCCACAGATCAACGTAGTTCGCGCTTGGGAAGTAATTAAAGTCCGGATTTTTATCTGCAGCACGGCTGTTGGCTAGTGGATAAGAAGCTAACCAGAACATATCCATATGTGGATGGATAACTTCAAGATTGAAGTTAGGCAGCAGATACTTGTACGTATAGAACCCGGTGTGATAACCAGCGCCCCGCAGCGTATCAAGGAATGCAATTACAGAAGAAGTTGGCATCCCCTGAATTTCAGCATCTAGGATCATCAATGTTCCCGGCTTGACGTTAGCTCGTGCCTTAGCAGCATTAATGAAGTAGTTAGCTTCTGCTACCGCTTGAGCATCGTTGTGGAAACGGCCGAAGTGATAGAAAGCATATCCCTTAATGCCACCCGCTGCACTCAGGTCAATCAATGACCGAATGTAAGGGTTAGTGTAATTAGTACTCTCAGAGATTTTAACGATTGCGTATTCTGCACCAATGGCCTTGTAGTTGGCAACTGTTAAACCACTTTGGAAGCTGGCCAGGTCAATTACTGTCGTTCTTTGTGTCATTATGTTTCTCCTTCCCTTGATAAGTTCCTGTGAAATGGTTGAAGTCTCGGGCGTCGTAATCGGTTTGCGATTTAGCTAGATTAAATTTTTCAGCCAAGTTATCAATAATCGGTCGTAGCCATTCAACACGAATGTCCATCTGGCTAAGGTTCTCAATAATTGAGACCAAGTATTGGTAAGAGAACGCAATTACCATGAGCTGGGCAATCGAATTAAAATTCAACGTGATTAGATATGGATAAACGGTTAAAACCATCGTCATGATTAACATGTGCTTGCATAGTCCATATAACCCTTTCGTTGAATTTGTCCGCTCAGGTGTTACGCGTCCTCGTAAGCCTTTAACGATCCCCGAAACAACGTCAAAAATAACAAGCCAAGTAAAGCCAATAATTAATGGATCATCAATCAATTTCTCTACTTGGTGCATAACTAAAATGTGGTATGGCATAATATATCCTTTCAAAGCCGCCCCAATAGGTATTGTGTATTTCAATGGCGACTATTTTGAAGTTATTCCTTCGTTTCGGTAGTTGCCGTAGCTTCTGTTTCTGCGAAGATCTTATCTTCTTCATCCCGAACGTAAGCCCGGAATTCATCTGAGTCAGCCCGAACCGCCTTCAGATTCTTACGGTAAGCCGCTTGGTCATTGATATAGGTATTCATTGTCGTACTGTCGTTTTCGTCGGTTGCTACCTGAGCGCTAAACCGTGCTACTTCGACATTTCCAATGATTGAACGACCTGACAGTGATACAGATTTTTCTTTAGTTAGTGCCATTCTTCTTTTCCTCCTTTTCTTCAAGCTTTACTTGCAACTGTGTATTCTGCCATTCAAGATTGGCAATCTTAGTGAGTAAGTTGTTGATCAACTTTTCAGTTGACGATTGATTTTGTGCCATTTAATTGTTCCTCCAATTTTTCGATTCGATCTTGTAAATTCTTAATGACTGGTAGTAAGGCTGGTGCAATACGGTCATACTGGATACCTTCAAGTTCACCATCTTGGCCACGGGAAACTAGCATTTCTAGTCCTGCAGCAGCCAAGTCTTCGGCAATCATTCCGAAGTGCATAACTGGTTTAGTCTTTGATTCACCACTGGCGAAACGTCTCTCTTCAGCCTTATCTAGCCAAGTTGCCGTTGGTAAAGAAAGAAGCCGCTCACCGTAATCTAGTGAGTGACTTCTCTCAATCATTGTTTTGTACTTGGAAGCTGAGGTAGAACGAACTAGGGCGCCGTCTGAAGCGACGAAAACATTGGGGCCGGAACTTGTCGTTTGCCGTTGTGTACTTTGAATATGAACATAATCGGCATCAATAATAATCCGGTTACCAGTTCCATATATTGTCTGAGTTCCCACCCAGATATGTGGTCTGTTTTTAATGCCAAACTCGGTATCATACGTATTTCCACCAGAAATAGTGATAACGCTTGAACCATTAATCATTCCCTCACCATTACTACTTACAGCCATACTTGATCCATCAATGGTTTGATCGATTAAAGTTCCCCCTTCAAACGCACCATTATAATTATCCGTTGTCAAAGAGATTCCATTAGGAGAATGAAGATTCATCCCCCATACCCCTGTGCTCCAGTAATATGTTGATCGTTTTATTCCACCATATTTAGGCGTAAAAAGCCATGGATTCTTAATCGGCATATCGTTCAAGGCAAGCTCCCCGTTAGCAAAATAAACACCTGCCCCGTTGCTATTTGTAACGCTCATCGTTCCGTTGTCTATATCTATATTTAAGGTATTAGCAACCGAAGTGATTCTACCGTGTTGAAACAAGATTTCTCCCGAATTAAGATTTATTTTTAAGTTTGTTCCTTGAATTGTTCCGGTTGTAATAGCACTAGCATTCATATTAATCACATTAATATTTCCAGCATTAAGTGTTCCAGTTGTGATCTTGTCCGCCGCAATGTTGCTTATAGCAGCATCAGGAATGAAAGCTTTTCCACTGAAAACTGTACTATCATCATCCAGATAAATCTTCTTTGACTTAAATAAAATGTTGCCAGCATCAACATTAATCATGCTTAATGTTTCGCCAGTTCCCTTATAAGGATCGTTAGCAGATGGCACCCATGCCGTTGCTTTATCTCCTTTTTCAAGCTTAGCGCTACCTATATGGCAAACTCCAGACGAAAGTAACCCGTAGAAAAACACTTCTACTAAGCCGGAACTAGTTACTTCAAAAGTTTGATATGCTCTTATCCATTTATTGGCAGGAATTACCTTAGGAGAACGATCTTTCTCTTCAATTTTTGCTTTTATCCCACTAGCAAAAGTAGGTGTCATAGTCGCAACCACTTTACTATCATAATCAGCACTAACATATACCCATGCACTAAAAGTGTATGTGCCTTTTTGAAGGTTAACTATTTTATCTGGATAGCGATCCAAATTGGCAGAAGGCGACTTTAAAGCTGGGTTTCCTTCTGGATCATTCCATCCGTCATTTACCCAACTTGTTATAGTACTAGCGTCAAAGTTAGATTGGTCTTCACACCAATTCCCGGACCAGTCGGCAGTCCCGTTAAGCATATTGGGGTTAACACCAGTTCGCTCTTCTAATTTACGATCTAGCCCTTTAACAGTAACCGACCATTCATTTGACTTTTGGTCAACATATGATACGTCGGCCTTTGTTGATACAGTGCTACGAATACCCCTAAGATCAACTTGCAGGGTAGAAATTTTACTCGTATTGTCGCTAACACTATTTTTAAGTCCATCAAGATCAACCTTAAATTGGTTAATCTGGCCACTTTGACTAGTGGTGGTTTGTTTCAAACCATCAACCGTAATATTAAGCTGGTTTAGCTTTCCGTTAGCGTCTTTATAGTCCAATTCAAGTTGATTGGCTCGTTTGATCAATTGACTAATGTCACCTTGGGCATTAATTATGGTTTGCTTGCTTTCGTCAACGGTTTTCTCAACAATATTTAAGCGACCACTTGCATCTCCTAAACGATTACGTAAGTCCGCCGCGTCATCCTCCAAACTCTTTGACTTTGCCGCGCTTTCACTCTTGGCTGTGTCCAAATCCTTTTTGGTATCAGCAATGGACTGATTTATTTCTTCGTCTCGCTTTTTCCCATCTTCATCGGCCTTTTTCAGATCGTCAATCTGTTTTTCAACCTGTTTCTGCACATTATGAAGATCACGAGTAGATGTGATTAGTATCCAGTTGCCATCATGATATTGATAGAGATCAACTTCACCGTTTCCGAGATCCTTATACCAAAGGTCTCCTTCAACAGCATTGCTTGGTCTATCTTTACCGTAGTTATTGGTATTTTTCCCGTTAGCTGAAACAGATGCATAGTTAGCAGTCTGGTTAGTCTGTTTAACTGCCGAAGCAATTGAATTAATCGCGCTGGTAATTGATTGACTGTTAAAGTCATCCCCCAGCTCAATTGTGTTCTGCTTCTCGTTCAGCAGATTATGTTCAACCTTATAGACACGAGTAAAGTACTCAATCTTAATATCATGACGAATGATTGCGACTGTATCACCTAGCCCTAAGTCACCAACGTCCAAAGTGTTAGCCTTAAAGCTAACCTTTGGGCGTTTTAATGTCTGCAGAGCTGACCAGGTTGCTTGAAGTAGTTCACCCGGATCAGTAATGTCTTCAAAGATCTCAATACCGATTCGTGGTTTACCATCATCAAAACCATAAGCAGCAGTAGCATCTGGATCTTCCACATACTCCTGCCCAGCTGGTTTATTGACCGGGTTACCGTTATCCGTGGACCAGACAACATCAGCAAAGTTAATCCGTCGTCCATAGCCATCCGGCGTTTGATCTTCATCAGCAGTTTTACCATCGGCGATGTGGTATTTCTCTTCACCCTTACCACGACCAATCAAAGCCGTGATCAGGTTCTCAGAAGATTCTTCACGTTCTACTGACAGCAGATTACTACCGTATTCAAACCGTTTCCCCGTCCTCTCACCTTGTTGAGCATACAAGTTAACCAGGCGACGGACAATCTGATGACTATTCGGATCAAGAGAGATTGAGAATACTACTTCCAATTGGAATAGATCAGCAATTTTCTGGATAGCTTCCAAACTACTAATATAGTAGAAATTAGTTGATCCAGTTCCGGCATCGTAAGCAGTACCAACGCTCCACCTAGTACCATTAAGGGCCATCTGAAGCATTTCGGCAGCAGTCCGATCTTGTGGCCGATCATCCTTGATATAGTGGTAAGATTTCAATTCGTCATAAGCCGCTTCGATGCAGGTGTATTGGACCCGATCAGATTGGACCTGCTCAGTCACAATCTTAAAAAGCAGATAACCTGATCCTCGTGGTTGCGGAATCGCAGCAAAGAAGTAAGTCGCTGGTAGCCGTTTCTTTAACGGCACAGAGAAAACCAGCTTTGCCGCTGCATTAATCTGCTCAGTCATCTTGGCTTCAATGAAGTCCTTATCGACTAACCAACGTTTTACTTTTTGCTTACGATTAAAAAGAAACATTTTCAAAGTTGCTTCACCTCGTAAGTTAGTTTGTAATTGCCATTAGCATTGAATTTAATCTGTGAACCATTCTGGATATAGAAGTCACTGAGATTTGAATCTAGTGTCAATGCCATAAGGTTATCCACCTCATTAATTGATAGATTAAGATTCTCAAAGTCCACAATAACCGTCTGTCCAGCTGGTACGCCGACCGACAACTTAATGGCCTTATTCTCGCAAGTGATTGCTAGATTGGCCACCGTTGTTGATGGGGTGAATTCAATCCGCTGTGGTGTCTGGTCATAAGATAGCTGATCATCATTGATCACTATTGTTGAACCAGTACCTGCGAGCGTCTTCTGCTGCCCATAGCGATATGGATCAGTAGCTTCCAGAGTGATCTTCCCGGTGGTGTTCAAGGTTTGCTGGTCTAGTGTCACTTCAGTTACACTACCAATAAAGTGAAAGTTAGATTCGTCGGCAAAATAAAACGGCTGGTTAGGCTTGAACAGCAATTGTTCAAGTTTCTCCAGTCGTTCATTGTATTCGTCGATTGTTTTAGCACTTAGTTTGAAAGTTACTTCAATCTTTCGTGACTCCAAGCGGGAACTAAGATAAATGGCACCATCATCGACTCGATCTTGTGATGTTACTTGCCGAGTGAATTCATGCCGACCAGTAGTTACCAGTGTCTCATAGCCAGGTACCTCATCATCTAGCCAGTGACCACCGTAGTTTAGTGCTTCAACAGGACGTTCGTTTGGCTGAATACTCCGGTCAATATCAAGGTTACGAAACTTATACATAGTGATCACCTCCTAAATTCGATAATTCCGACTGAGTGACGATTGATTACCCTGCTCACGGCTAATGTCTTCAACAAACGTGCTGTATTCCGTACCTCCCAGGGACAGATTAATATAGGCTGGTTGCTGATTTACCGTAAGCTGGTGATCAACCGTGCTCGACACTGCGTTATTCAGGTTCCCCTGAGCCAATACCCCATTAATGGAGTTACTCAGGTCAACGGTTGGGATAGCAGATTGAGCCATGTTATTAGCTGCCTTAGCGACCATATTAGTGTTATCAGTCATCCCTTTAGCGAACCCGGCGGCTACATAGTAACCAACCTGATCACGCATAACCCGTGATGGCGAGTGAATGTGTAAGAATGATCGAGCAGCATTAACAGCGGAACTAGCCATACTTGCTGCAGCACTAACTGCTGCACCAATCATACTCCGGATACCATTGACAAACCCCATAACGAAGTTCCGACCAGCCGAAGCCATTGAACTAGCAGCAGAACGAACAACGTTGACAGCGGCATGAATACCACTGGACGTTACTGACCGAGCTGCATTCCAGCCTGAACTGAATACAGACCGAACAGCATTCATCATGCTAGATACAACGGAACGAATAGTGCTCATTGAGCTAGATACAACCGATTTAATACCACTCCAAACAGAGCTAGTAACTGACTTAATACCGTTCCAGACAGAGGTCATCACGGAACGAATTCCGTTCATGACACTGGTAATCACAGAACGAATACCGTTAATAGTCGTTGTTACAACCGTCTTGATACCATTCCAAACAGTCTCAGCCACACCTTTGATGGCATTCCAAGCTCCTGACCAATCGCCTTGAATGGCAGCTGTAACAGCCTGGATTACTCCGGCTATTGCATTAATAGTAGTAGAAACGATTGTGGAAATGACGGTCCAAACAGTTTGAACTACCGTTTTAATAACGTTCCAAATAGTTGTCCAAACAGTCTGAATAACCTGCATCCCCGTTTGGATAACTGTAGACAGTACCTGAATAGCAGTTTGTACAACAGTCTGAATATTAGTCCAGACTCCTTGAATAACTGTTACCAGCCCTTGCCATGCTATTTGGGCGGTCGTTACAATTCCTTGCCACAGAGTGCTAAAGAATTGACCGATTGGCTGCCAGATTGCTTTAATAGCTTCCACAATTGGAGTAAAGATCGTTACCATAGTTTGCCAAATGGCTTGGGCACCAGTAACGATCCCCTGCCACAACGTGCTAAAGAAACCAGTTAAAGCACTCCACAGATTTTTAATCGATTCAATGATTGGCGACATGCCTTGAGTAAAACTACTCCATACCCCCTGAGCCGTCGAAACAATCCCTTGCCATAACTGGCTGAAGAAGTCCTTAATACCGCTCCATGCCGTCTTAATGATGTTAATTGGCGTCTGGAAAGCTTGAGAAATTGCATTCCAGACAGTTGAAGCAGTTTCTTTCAAACCATTCCATGCTTCTTTTAGGAAGTTAACAAAGTTGCTCCATAACTGTTGCCCCGTTTTTGTCTTAGTAAAGAAAAGAACTAAGGCAGTAACAACAGCAGCAATAGCGGCAATAACCAGTCCCCAAGGAGCAACCGTAGCGGCGGTGGCCGTAGCCATTCCTTCTTCAGCAGCTGTCGTTCCCATAATTGCCGCTTTTAATGGGCCAAAAATTGCTTGCGCAGCTTTCAGGCCATACATAGCAGTTTTAGCGATTGTCGAACTCTTGGCTAGATCTTGTAGTGCAGTAATAGCGGTGGAAATGTTAGATGCTTGTTTCAGGACAATAAACACCTTACCCAAGTTACCAATAGCACCAATTGCACCGCCGGCAAGGCCAACAATCTTCCCTACATTAGTAGTAAAAGCGGCAACAGCGGTAACGGCCGGACCGATTACAGGAGACAGCCCAATGAATCCTCGAATCATCTTAGCAATTCCATCGTTTGACGTAGTGGACCATTCAAGTGCTTGGTTCATCATGTCAAGCATGGCACCATTAACGCCACCCTTAGCGGCCATCGCCTTATTTCGTAGGGCTTCCCAGTTACCGCCGACTTGCTCAATCTTAGAACCAATATTCTGTTGCATATCGGCGGCCTGGTCGGACAAGAACTTAGTAGCCTTGGCGGTCGAACTAGCGGCCTTGTCCTGCTCAGCGGCATAAGCGGACCAACTATTCTTGGCATCGCCGGTCTTGTTATTAATCGCATCCAACAACGGTGCGATGGCCTTCATACCAGATGCTCCAAACATGGCTTTCAGGGCGGCAGTCTTCTGAGCTTCACCCATTCCGTTAGTCTTATCGGCAATCTCTTGCAGAATCTGCGGGAATGGCTTCATCTTTCCAGAAGCGTCAACGAACGTCAGTCCCAAGTCGTCCATCTGCTTCTGAGCAATAGAACTTGGCGCCAACATCTGAGTAATGGCATGGTTCAGATCATCAGAAGCTTGAGCCGCTGAAAAACCACGGTTAGTAAGCAAGCCAATTGCTTCAGCAGTGGTCCCCATATCCATACCGGCCATCTTAGCCGTCGAACCAATGGTGGCCATAGCTTGTTGCATATCTTCAATTGAAGCATTAGAAGCATTAGCTGTCTGGACCAGAATAGCCGCCGCTTGTTGCGGTGACTTCAAACTATCAGACCAGATATTCATTGCTTGCTGAACAACTCCAGCCGTTGTCTGTAAGTCAGAACCAGCGGCCGTTGAAGCTTCGGCAATTGCTGGGAATTGCTTCTTGATGTCATCCAATGAAGCACCATTCCGGGCCATCTCAACCATCGCGTCGGCTGCATCTTGAGCACTGATCGGTAAGACGGCACCCATATGGTTCGCTACGTCTGCCAATTCTCCAATGTTCTTGGAGGTACCACCAGCGATGACAGCGGCTTGGTTAAGGGATGTTTGAAACTTACCAAACCCACTAACTGCCTTGACACCCATCGCAGTAGTAGCGGCACCGGCAACGGTCATCGCTTTACCGACCCCTTGCATCTTCTGATTAACTGAGCTACCAAAATTCTGCGTTGCTTGTCCAGCCCGGGCCAAGGTGGAACTAAAGGATGAATCAACAGCCGATAGAATCGCACGAACACTATAACTCTCCGCCATTCTTCATCCCCCTTTCTTTCCACGGAATAATCTTGCCAGCGGCCTTCAGCTTCTTAAATTCTTCCAACCGCTGATTGAAGATCTTAGCTCGATCAATAACTCTAGTAGTATGACTGTGCGGTTTATAGTCAGCCTCAAAAGCAGATCGAACCTGATCAATCTGCTTCTGAATATCGAAGAAGTCCCGAAACTCCCCAAAGACTGGTTTAGGGTGCTTAGGGCTTCCTTTAGTTGCTTGAACGCTTTGGATCCACCATGCCAAGATGGCTAGATTTTCCTGCTCATTAACACGCCGAATCTGGTATGCTTCAAGCCGTAACTGATATTCACGTAAAGTCATACGCTTAATATCTTCAATATTAGAAAAGCCTAGAAGAGCTAGGCCGTTTAGCAATATCTCATGATACTGCTGTTCACTAGATAGCTCTTCTAGGGCTTCATGTTTTTTGCTGCCACCTTAACGGCGTTCGATTCGGCAATGGCCTTGTTGACTTCATCGAATACCTTCTCCAGGTCTGAGTCAGTATCAATGAATTCGTCAATAGCTTTCTGTGTTGGCCGAGGCTTGTTAGCCCATGCCGCACAGTAAAGCACATCAGCCAGAACGGCCGGGTCATAAGCTTGCAAAGCTGGCAGAGACTTAGTTAAACCAAAGCCAAATGATTGACCATTGACCTTCATCCCGGCCACCTTATCCAGCTCACGGACAAACGCAACACCAAAGTTTAATTCGACATTCTTATCGTTAATCTTAATTTCCATCAGTTACTGCCTCCTTACTTACTCACTGGGGCGGTGCCATCAGCATTCCCCTTGCCGGCGTCGTCTTCTACGAATGCAGTACCACCACCGGTCTTATCAGATTCGGTAACTTGGCCTAAACCTTGGAATACGTAGTCCATTTCTTCCTTAGCATCGTCCGGCAATTCAAGCCAGCCCCGTTGTGGATCACCTTTGATCGTGAATGTAACATCCCGAGTAGCGTTGTCGTCCGGGTCGTTTTCGTTTTCGTCTTCAGAAACCGTGCCCCGCATGTAGATTGCGTAATACTTACCATCACTATTACGACGCTTACGGTATACGATCCACACTTCTACTTCTTCATTTTCAAGCAAGGAAGTCAGCAGATCATCAGAAACCTTACTGATGTTGTGAACGAACTCTACTTCCAGATCAGTTTCCAGGGAAGCAGTAGTAGGTACTACACCGGACTTGGTTTGGGTAGTATCCGTATCACGTTGCGGATCAAAGTCCAATGATGTTTGATAAGGAATCAGTTGTCCTCGTTCCTTAGCGGCATTCTTCAAAAGTCGTACATAGGCCAAAGTATCAATACCTTGCAGGTACTGAATATCATTTACAGGCATTTAATATCATCCTTTCTAAACTAAAGTAAATTTCAAATTAATAATTGCATGATTTAACACCGTGTCCGGAACACTACTGTCTTGAATAATCTGGTAATCACTACCAGACATCCGACCACGGTAGCGGTAGTTTTCCGTTTGAAACGACGAAGAGGCAACCATCAACAACGAATTAGCGATTGTATCAACTGTTAATCGTTGTTCCTGATTGCCCCACACATTAATTGTGAGATTAATATCCGCACCAATCGTTGTTTTGGTTGGCAACGGGACTAAATGAGCGTCTTCGATCGCAACAAAAGGATAACTAGCATTTTCTGATTGCATCGGCAAATGATCATAGGTGTCATAGCCACGATCCATCGATTGCACAAACACATAATCATACAATTCTTGTTGCGGAGATTTCATTGCATCAACCTCTTCAATTCGTTAATGAAAAGTTGTGACTGAACATCAAAGGCTGGTTTCAAGGTTGGCATAGCATTCATGAACCGCGTCCCGAATTCCAGGTAAGGGAAGTAATCAGTAGTTGGTCCTACTGAAACAGTCATACCACCATCACTTAAGATTGGTTTAACCGAGCGCCGAGTACGTCCGGTTGAATAACCATGTGTATAGGCGTTTCGCATATTATCCTGAGTATCACTAGATAACTGCGCACCATACTTCTTCACGATTGGTGGAACTTCCGTTAGATTCATTCGCCCTTTAAGACCAGCTTGAAGTTTATCCAAACCTTCGATTCTAATTGTTTTTGCCAACGTCCTCACCTACCAATAAAGAAACATTCTTCAACGGTGCTACTGCGTTACGCATTCGATACTTTGTCGGCTGATCGTCAATGGTCAGATATGCCCACACACTATCGACAGGCTCAACCAACCGTAGTTCTTTAACGCCCTGCACAATACTCCCAAAGAGTTGAACAGAACGAGTAGTACCAACGTCGGTAATGTCAGCCATTCGATCAGCTACCATCTCTTCCCCACCTTCATACTGAGAAGTCTTAGGGTTATACCGACGCTTGCTAGTGTTATAGAATTTCACCTCATGATTGAATTGCACGGCTATCACCTCGATAAGGGTTGAAGAACTGAACATGGCCTAACGATTTAACATTCTTGCCGTTCTGGTCTCGCCAGGCGTTGATATCGTCTTCGAAATCATCGAAGTCCGATGAGTTGAAGGTGATCGACTGGCCTTCCTGAGAATAGGAGGCCATCCCCTCGTTGGCTAAACGATTATAGCGACGAACACACACTTCAAGTGCAATAAAGCCAAGCTCATCAGGCAGGCTTTCATCCTTTGTTAGGCTCAGCTTGAAACGAAGAGCCTGCTCAGTATTCTCAATAATCAGATTAAGAAGATCATCCTGCTTATCCGTTGTGAGTTGCAGCATGGTTTTCAAGCTCTCCAAATCAACCATTGCCATCATCTCCTATTTATTACTTACCAGCAGATGCAGTAGCAGGCTTAATGGAAGATACAACAATACCATCAAGCCGTTCAGCAAACAGCTTACCAGCTAAGAAAATAACAGTTTGATAACTCAAAGCTTCGTTAACAGGGTTGTGCGTTACACCAATCAGGCCAGTTTCATCGGTAGTCAGGTCAAAAGCACTGCTCAACGAACCATTGATAGCGGCATAAGCATAGTTGATGTTTTGAGCAGCAGTAACCGCAATTGTGCCTTGCTTAACATTGCCTGACATAATCACAGTGTTTACACCCATAAAGTTTTGAATGTATTGCAAACCAAATGCCGTTTGAAGAGTTAATGGAGAAGTACCAAGGTTAGCATAGAAATCAATTGGGTTAACAAAGGCGACAGATTGAATGTCATTGTCTTCCCACTTAACAGCGAGTTGACCTAATGCTGCACCTAAAGCCTCTTGGAAGTTAGTCCCTTCGGTCTTAGTGTTACCAGTTCCAATGAAGTCAAATAGGTCCTTCTTAACATCCTTGTGAATATCATTCATCAGCTTGGTATCAGTATCCGTAACAGCACCTTGGAAACCAGTTGATTGAATAGCTTCAGCAGTCGTAATCTTCCGATACTTCTTGAAGTCAAGAGTCAGAGTATGATCTAACTTCTTAGTAACCTTGCTCAGCGGAATAATTTCACCTTCAGCAACGGCACCATCAGCCTTAGTAACTTCGCTCTTGTAAATCTTAATGTTGGAACCTTGGGCCATTGGAGTTAGACGAGTAACACCCATAACTCGAAGCAAAGTTTGTAAACCGTCTTGGAATTGTTCAGTGAAATCAATAGATTGGGCGATTAAGTCGTCCTTAGTAATTAAATTTGCATCAGTAGCCATAAATTATTCCTCCTCGTATTCTATAAATAAATCCTTACGGATTTTGCTACATTACATCTT
>CAMFOZ010000012.1 GCA_945971245.1 uncultured Lactobacillus sp. | reverse complement strand
ATCAGTGCGATAATAAGGATAGAAAAATTTGTGAGGTGTTTATTTATGAAAATCAATCAATTCAGCATCACACCAACCACCCCCGCCCAGCGGCAGGCCGAACTCAAGCAACTGCGCCTGCTTAAGGATGGTGAGGGAAAACAGATGAATACCAAGGAGCTATTTGAAACGCTCCTGGTCCGTACCCACCTCTCCTGCACCACACCATTGACCAGTAAGGAGTGGCTCCACGACCTGTTGGCCACCCCAACCGTGGCCGTTGACGATTGGCTCGCCAGTGACCAGGCGCTGACGAGTGACGTCTTCTACCGGATTGCCCTTCAGCTATTGGCATTTGATCCCGGTGTCGACTTCCAGCTCGATGCTCCCCTAGTAACCTGGCATAAGCTGGGGCTACCGATTGAAGAGCACGACCAGTGGACCGCCGAGGACGTTATCAACGCCTACTACCTCCTCCTCAACACCCGGGGAAAGGGCGGCCAAATCTTCATCGACCAGTTAACTGCCGAGGGCTTCTTGACCTGGTCCTACCAGCTACCGGCTGACCAAAAGCCCCTCTTCTTCAACGGTAAGCCCCTGGCCAGCTTCGATCCCGCCCGGTTCATCCGGGAGGTGGTCTACGTTGAGACCGACATGGATACCGACTTTGATGGGCAGGCCGACCTCGTCAAGGCGGAGATCATCCGGCCGATTGAATCCAATCAGGGGCTGCGCGTCCCAGCCGTCTTCACCGCCAGCCCGTATAACCAGGGGACTAACGACGAGTGGGGCGACCAGGCTACCCATAAGGTTAACCACCCGATCACCCATAAAGAAGCGGGCCAAGCTGCCCCTGCTGAGATGAAGTTTCCAACGGACTTCAGCCACCGGGAAGTGACCGGCCACGCCCAGCAGGCCACTCAGCACTTCAGTGACAGCCCTGCCTACACCCTCAACAACTACCTGGCTGTCCGGGGCTACGCAATCGTCTACTCTGCCGGAATCGGTACCAAGGATTCTGACGGTCTCCAGACCTGTGGCTCCCCCGAGCAAACCGACTCGATGAAGGCAATCGTGGAATGGCTCCATGGTGACCGCCGGGCCTTCACCGATCGGACCGGGGGAACGACCGTCGATGCCGACTGGTGTAACGGCAACGTCGCCATGACTGGTCGTTCCTACCTCGGGACCCTGGCCACCGCCGTCGCCACCACGGGGGTTCCTGGTTTAAAGGCAATTATCAGTGAAGCCGCAATTTCCAGCTGGTACGACTACTACCGGGAGAACGGCCTAGTGCGGGCTGCCGGGGGCTTCCAGGGTGAAGATGCCGATACCCTGGCCGACGAGACCTTCAGTCGGACCAAGCGCCCCGCCGACTTTGCCCGGATCAAACCCGTTTATGACAAGTATGTTCACCAGCTGGCCAAGGCCATGGACCGGGAAACCGGAAACTACAACGCCTTCTGGGACTGTCGGAACTACCGGAAAGATATTAAGGGGATCAAGGCGGCCGTCATGATGGTTCACGGGCTGAACGACACTAACGTCAAGCCAAGTAACGTTAAGGCCCTATACGACGCCCTTCAGGAATTGCCCGTCGAAAGCAAGCTGATCCTCCACCAGGGTCAGCACATCTACATCAACGCCTTCCAGTCCCTCGACTTCTCCGAGATGGCCAACCTCTGGCTAGCAAATAAACTCTGGGACATCGATAACCAGGCTGACCGGGTTCTTCCAAAGGTCTTGGTCCAAGACAATGCCCAACCCGAGACCTGGACTGCCTACGACCACTGGACCGCCGGCCAAGCCCTGACCCTCCATTTAGACGAACACGCCCTGATTGACGGCGACGTCCACGTGGCCAAAGAGGTTATCTTCAACGACCACCACGATGACGACACCTACCAGGCATGGTGCAAGGATCCAGCCAAGTGGCAAGCCGCTCTCTTCGCTGACCCTGGACACTTCAGCCATCACTTTACCTCCCAGCCCGCTAAGCAGGACCTTCTACTGCGGGGGACACCACGAGTTAGCCTGAGTGTCGCCAGCTCCAGCGACCACGGCCTGCTCAGTGCAGAACTGATCGACCTTGGGCACGACCGCCGGCTCACCACCTCCCCCGTCATCATCAACCGCGGTGGACTCCGCTTGGGTTACCACTGGGCCAGTGATGACCTCCGTGAGTTCCGCTTGCAGAAGAAGCCAACTGACTATAAAGTCATTGCCCGGGGGCACATCAATCTGCAAAACCGGCACGACGCCGCCACGGTTGACCCACTGGCCCCACACGAGCTCGTCAACGTCTCCTTCGCCCTCCAGCCGATCTTCCACCGGTTGGTTGCGGGTCACCGCTTAGGGCTGATTATTTATGCAACCGATTATGCATTTACCCTCCAAGGGAACGAAGATATTAACTATCAAATTAGCCTTGAAAGCGCTATTTTAACGGTCCCCGGCGTTAATCACTTGAACTAGGGTCTGAATCTGAGTTAGAATAATCTTAATATTCGCTTAGTAAATATTAAGGAGAGAATGAGACTTGAAACAAGGAACCAAGATTTTAACGTTGGATAACGGCTACCACCTCTGGACAAACACCCAGGGTGAAGGTGACATTCACCTGCTCGCTCTGCACGGTGGCCCTGGTGGTAACCACGAATACTGGGAAGACGCCGCTGACCAACTGGCTAAGCAGGGCCTCAATGTCCAGGTCACAATGTACGACCAGCTGGGCTCCCTCTACTCCGACCAACCGGACTACTCTGACCCAGCTATTGCCAAGAAGTACCTCACCTACGACTACTTCTTGGATGAGGTTGAAGAAGTTCGGCAAAAGCTCGGTCTGGATAACTTCTACCTGATCGGTCAAAGCTGGGGTGGTCTCCTAGTCCAAGAGTACGCCGTTAAATACGGTCAACACCTTAAGGGAGCTATCATCTCATCAATGGTCGACGAGATTGACGAATACGTTGAGCACATCAACGCCCTGCGTGAGAAGACCCTCTCCCCTGAGGCGGTGACCTTCATGAAGCAATGCGAAGCCAACAACGATTACAGCAATCCGAAGTACCAGGAATACGTCCAGGTCATGAACGAGAACTACATTGACCGGCGTCAACCATCAAAGCTCTACCACTTAAAGGACCTCGGTGGCGACGCAGTCTACAATGTCTTCCAAGGTGATAACGAGTTCGTCATCACTGGTAAGCTGAAGGACTGGCACTTCCGCAACCAACTGAAGAACATCAAGATGCCAACCCTGATTACCTACGGGGAGCACGAATCAATGCCCCTGGAAACTGGTAAGAAGATGGCTGAACTGATTCCGAATTCTAAGTTCGTCACTACGCCAAATGGTGGTCACCACCACATGGTTGACAACCCTGACGTCTACTACAAGCACCTCGCCGACTTCCTCCGGCAGGTGGAAAACAACACCTTCAATAAGTAGTTTTTAACGGCTCCTTTTCCATGCGAAAAGGGGTCGTTTTATTTTTAAAACGCTTGTGAATTAATTCTTAAAAATCCCTTAACTTCGCCATTTCAGCATGTGAAGTATGATATGATATTCTTACGAAAAATAAGAAGGACTGATTAAAGTAAAAACGAATCGGCTTCACTGATGACGGTTCCTGATGGGGTATCAATTTCGGGAACCATGGCTCTATTACTACTACGGATTTCAGAAAAAGGGTGAAAAATGAGACAAGATTACCAATTAACAAAGGACGAGATAAAAAAGCAATACGGCCTGACAAAATTCACGGCTGGGTTGAGTAAGCAGGAGGCGCAGGACCGGCTGCAAAAGAACGGTCCGAACGTCTTAGAGGTCAAGCCCACCCCGAAGTGGAAAATCTTCCTGCGTCAATTTAACAACATCGTGATCTATATCCTGCTGGTGGCGACAGCCCTGACCATCATGATCGGTCACTACACCGACGCCATCGTCATCGCCGCCGTGGTGATCCTGAATTCGCTGATCGGCTACTTCCAGGAGACTAGCGCGGCCAACGCCTTAGCAAAGATCAAGGAGATGATGGCGCCACGGGCGACCGTCTACCGCGACGATCAGCGCCAGGACATTGACGCTGCCGACCTGGTTGTGGGGGATGTCGTCTTCCTCGAGGCCGGTGACAATGTCCCAGCTGACCTGCGGATCGTTTCGGCAGATAACCTGCGGATCGAGGAGTCAGCCCTGACTGGGGAAACCAACTCGGTGATCAAGACCGACACGGCCCTCACTGATGACAACGTTCCGTTAGCTGACCGGGTTAACATGGCCTACGCCTCAACGATGGTTACCAGTGGTAGCGGAATCGGGGTTGTAATTGCGACCGCCGAAAACACTGAGATTGGGAAGATCTCCCAAGAAGTGGCCCACATCAAGCAGAAGAAGACGCCACTGACACAAGAAATTGACCACGTCGGTAAGGTAGTTTCCTACATCACCATCACGGCCTCCGTGATCGTCTTCATCGTCGGCTTCATTCTCCAGATCTACTCCCTGCCGGCTCTGGCCCTGGCTGTAGTTGCCATGCTGGTGGGTTCAATTCCTGAAGGTCTGCCGGCTACGACTTCCGTGATCCTGGCGTTCGGGGTTAGCAAGATGGCCAAGAAGTACAAGACCATCATCAAGTCTATGCCCGCCGTGGAGACGCTGGGTTCCGTTGACGTCATTGCCACGGATAAGACCGGGACACTGACGAAGAACGAGATGACTGCGATCGAGCTCTGGGTTGGCGACGACCATTACACGGTAACCGGAACCGGGTACGCACCGGATGGCCAGATTCTGAAGAACGGTCAACCGGCTGAATTGACGGACCAGCTCAAGCTCTTCGTAGAAGCTGGTTACCAGGCCAACGATACCGTACTGAGTCATGAAGATGGCAAGTGGCACATCAACGGTGAACCAACTGACGGGGCCTTCCTGACCCTCTACCACAAGGCCTTTGGTGCCGACTTCAAGTCCCCATACAAGGCCTTGGACCTCTTGCCATTCGATTCCGACTACCGCTACATTGCGGAGCTGACGGCGGATTCACAAACTAACCAGCAGGTGATCTTTATTAAAGGGTCACCGGATAAGCTCTTTGAAATGGCTGCCAAGGAAGACCCGCACTTCGACCTTAAGAAGTGGGAACAGCGGGTTGACCAGTGGTCGAAGCAGGGTAAGCGGGTAATCGCCGTTGGTTACCAGCCGGTGAAGGGTGAAAACCTGATGGAGGTTGAACACGACCACCTCTACCAGGGAATCCACCTTCTCGGGCTTGCGGCTCTGCAGGATGCCCCGCGTGAGGAAGTCATCGTGGCCCTCAAGCAGATGAACCAGGCGGGCGTTTCCGTCAAGATGATCACGGGGGACGACCCGCAGACGGCCCGGGCTATCGGTAAGCAGCTCGGCCTGACGAACGGACCGATCCACGCCATCACTGGAGCGGAGTGGGATGCCCTGAACGAAAAGGACCGCGGCGACGTGGCCATGAACACCCAGGTCTTTGCCCGGACAACACCGCAGAACAAGTTAGAGATTATCGAAGCCCTGCAGAATAAGCAGCAGGTAACCGCCATGGTCGGGGACGGGGTTAACGATGCCCCCGCCCTCAAGCGTGCTGACATTGGGGTGGCCATGGGAATCAAGGGGACCGATGTGGCGAAGGACGCTGCAGACATGATCCTCGGTGACGATAACTTCGCCACGATGTCCGCTGTCATCAAGGAAGGACGCCGGATCTACGACAACATCAAGAAGAGTATCCTCTTCCTGTTGCCAACCTCGTTCTCCGAAGGGCTAGTGGTGGCCTTCTCCATCCTGACTGGCCAGGAAGTTCCGCTGATGCCAGCCCAACTGTTGTGGATTAACCTGATTGCCGCCATCACGATCCAGTTTGCCTTCTTCTTCGAAAGAGCCGAAAAGGGCATCATGGAACGGGAACCGCGGCCAGTTACCCAACGGCTGATGAACCGGCACGACCTGATCCAGATGGGGTACGTTTCCGCGCTGATTGCGATCTTCTCGCTGATTGGTTACGAATGGTTCGTCAACTCCGGTTCCAGTGTCGTTAACGCTACGACCATGATGATCAACACCATCGTTATCAGCAAGATCTTCTACTTCTTCTCCATCCGGACCGACCAGTATGCTTTAGGTCAGATGAAGACCATCAGTAGCAAGGCCTGGGGAGTAATCGCCCTCTTGATTGTCTTCCAGTTGATCTTGACCTACGTACCATTCATGCAGACCGCCTTCCACGTTTCGGGGATCAGCCCGCTTGAATGGTTGGCCGTAGTGATCATCTCAGCCCTGATCATGCTGTGCACGGAATTCGACAAGCTGATCCGTTTCCAGCGGCGGCAAACTACTAAAGTAAAGACTAACTAAACCAAAAACGTGCTGGCCCGAACTTGAGCCAACACGTTTTTTTGCTACAATTAAGCTAATAATGTTTACTGAACGAAAGGAAGCTTCCTCATGACGAAGAAAATGCAAAACTTTATTTTTGACATCGACGGTACCCTGATCGATACCCTCGACATGTATATGCCAGCAATGATCCAAACCCTCCGTAAACACGGTTACCACGTGGCTCCCGAGGACGAGGAAGAAACGATGCACCGTCTATTCGGAATCACAGGAGTCGACGCCCTGCGGATCTTTGGGGTTAAGGAAGAAGACATCGCCCCGATGGTCAAGGAATGGTTTGCCCTCTCCTACCAGCGGGAAGACCGGACCAAGATCCTGCCGGGCATCCCCGAAGCCCTGCAGTCCCTAGCTGACCAGGGCAAGAACCTGGCTGTTGCCACGTCCAAGCTCCAGTCAGAATACGATCACTTCAAAAAGCAGTTTGCCTTCTCTAAACTCTTCGACACCGTGATCACCTCAGATGACACCAGTAAGCACAAGCCAGATCCGGAACCAATCCTGGCGGCAATCGACAAGATGGGCGCTGATCCGGAAACGTCTGTCTATGTTGGTGATACCATCAACGACCTCAAGGCAGCCAAGGCCGCGGGCATCAAGTTTGCCGGCGCCCTCTACGGTTCCGCCAACCCGGATGCCATCAAAGATGCAGACTTCCCACTGGCCACCCCAGCTGACCTGCTGAAGATTTAAAGATAAAATCACCATGACCTTCTATACCGATCACTATCTAGCCACCCATCAACAACTTAATACCATGATTAACTATGTGATAATCATGATCCTACTGCTTCTTCTGCTCGGTACCTTGTTTTACTATCTCCGTCACCGTCTCCAAACCAAATATCGGGACTTAGGAATCATCATCTTCCTGCTGATCTTAATATTTGGTGGACTCCAGATGACCAATATGGAACAGAGTCAAGCGCAGTATTCGCAATCAACGCGGCTGCGACCATTTATCCGGGCAGTAGCTCGTGACCATCACCTGGCCACCCACCAGGTTGTGGTCAACTCGACAACCCTGACCGATGGAATTATTGTCCGGTTTAACAAGAAGGATTACCGGGTCAACTTTAGTCCAAACGGTGACAACTATACCCTTACGAGAACGCACGTTGTTGATCACCACGTCAATATTCAAAATTAAGGAGGCCGCCAAATGAACTATGGATTGATCGCAGTCAAGTTCGCTCTCGGAATGTTTTGTTTGATTCTCCAGATCAACATTCTGGGTAAGGGAAATCTCGCACCAACCGCAGCGATTGATCAAGTGCAAAATTATGTCCTCGGTGGGATCGTTGGGGGAATGATTTACAACAACAATATTACGGTCCTTCAATTTATCATGGTGCTTCTAATCTGGACACTAATTGTCTTTATCGTGAAGTTCGCCAAAGAACACAGCAACTTGGTCCAAAAGGTCATTGATGGACAACCGCAATTATTAATTCACAATGGTCAGGTACTGGTTGATAACTGTATTCGTACCGGGATTTCAGCTAATGACTTGATGTTTAAGTTGCGTAATCAGGGGATTTACGAGGTTAATAAGGTCAAAAGTGGGGTTCTGGAACGAAATGGTCAGCTCGTGATCATCGAGAATAACGAGGAAAACATTAAATTCCCGCTCATCACTGACGGCAAGGTTAACCAAAATATCTTAGAACTGATCCATCATGATGACACCTGGCTCAAGCAACAGGTTGCTCAGGCTGGTTACTCTGATATTGGTAACATCTTTCTGGGTGAATATGTCCACGGTCAGCTGCACTTAATCCCCTACCCCAAATATTAGAAAATCAACAAACCAAAACAGCCCCCTATTTTGGAACAAAGTCCATTCTAGGGGGCTATATTATTAGTCCTTATTCTTAAACAGGGCCGCCATCTTAGCTGCCACGGCGGGATCGAGGTTATCGGCCAGGGTACTCTCCGTGTGCTGCTGTTCCTCCTGCTGGTTCTTGATGGTCTGGTTCAGGTCATCAATCACGGCCTGCTCACCAACCTGGACCGGGTTGACCGTCAGCCGGCCCCCCGCTGCATCGGCGTGACCGCCACCATTGAAGTACTTCTCCGCAAACTTGGCTACGTCCAGCTTACCGTTACTCCGCAGGGAAACACTGACCGGACTCACCACCAGGGCCGCATCCACATCCGGATTTTGCTCCAGGAGCTCGTGAGCAATCTCGGACTTGTAATCATCTGCATAGACCACGCCGAACTGGTGTCCAGCAATCGTCGTCTTGATCATGTCCTTGAGGTGGCTCTTCAGGTACTTGGTCCGGCGCTCATTCAGGGTATGGATCAACAGCCGATTTTCTTGCTGGTACTTTGGCCAGCCCGCTGCCAGGACGTCCTGAACGAACGATTCTGAATCCTGGAGGGGGTAGAACCAGAAGAGCTGATCAAGGTTATCAGCCGCCGTCCGTTCCTCCGTGCTCATGTCGGGATCGTTTTGCCAATCCCAGGTATCGTAGGCCCGGATCAGTTCAACCAGGTAGGCCAGTTCCTCCTGCCGTTGACTTGGCAGGTCATTAAAGTGGGGCTGCTGCTTCAGCCAGTCCCAGACGAGGCTAGTGGCACTCGGGTTAATACTGGCATCTGCGGCAGTCACGCTATTGGCCGCATACTTACTACGCAATGCTTCCTCGCTCTCGTGGTGGTCAAATACCAGCCAGTGGTTAGCGAAGTTAGCGTTGAGCTGCTGGAAGGTGTACTCACTGTCGGGGGTCATGTCCATGATGTAGACGTCCGTGAACCGACTAGCCTCGGGCGTCCGCATCCAGCGGGCAAATTCATCATCGATCCGGCCGGCCCCGCAATTGGTCATGTCAAACTCAGTATCGTCAAACATTACCGGCTGGACCGCCTTTAGCAACAGTGGGGCCCCGAAGCCATCCAGGTCATTATGGGAAAATAATTTTATCGTGCGTTTTGCCATTCTATTCGCCTCGTCCTTATCAAAAGTTTATCCTACGACTCATTATACAGGATTTCCCCACTATTTCACCGTCCGGATGACCGTTTGAACTGACATCCACCAGACATCTTGTTATTATTGAGATAGTCATAAATTGAAAGGAATCGACAAGTATGAAAATTTACGATTATCGGCAAGAACTAATCACCTTGCTTGAAAATACCGGTGATGATCAACGCAGCCTCCAACAAACCCTGCGTAGTCTCTCTACCGTCATCAACATTCTCAACCACTACGACGACCAAGACGCTGAGAATGAGCAGCACCACTACGAAAGAAAGCCTGTTAAGCACCGCTACCAGGCTCGGCAACGAAATGAGCAGCCAATCTCATCCACGGCCCGCCATACACTTCATTCTCTCCTGACGGGACCATCCAATCAAGCAAAGGAGACCCCTACCCCGAGAAATGCTCCTACTGTGGTCCACGTACCGGCCGAACCAGAAGCGCCTAAGGAAATCAGTGCCGAGGAACGCCTGGCAGCCGATAACATGTATCTGGTTCACCGGAAGCTGAGCGGGGCTGAGATCAACCACCGTTACTACTCGGAAGCTATCCTGCACCAGCTCCACTTCCCGGTTGAAGATGGTGATATCGTTGAACTCGATCCCCACCAGTTGGTCCGTGGCTTGCCAAGCATCCGTCGCGTCACCAGTGACCACCTAGACGACTACGAACCCGTCAAGATTAACGTAATCGAGTACGCTGAACTGCGACCCGTTCCGGGCTCCGATGTTCTCCAGATCGCCAGCACTATGAAGGGTGATTCGATCCTGGATCAGGCCCCGGCCAACACCGTCGTCGTCGACCCCTTCAAGTA
This sequence comes from uncultured Lactobacillus sp., assembly GCA_945971245.1. Classification (GTDB taxonomy): domain Bacteria; phylum Bacillota; class Bacilli; order Lactobacillales; family Lactobacillaceae; genus Limosilactobacillus. The sequence goes on along the minus strand of CAMFOZ010000012.1, from coordinate 14,862 downwards.
CCCAGGTCGTGACCTGAAGGCCGGCATGGTAATTGACTTTGCCTACTTTGATCACGGTAACGGCCTGAAGGATGCCAGTGCAGGTAGTATTCGCTGGATTCACGAAAAGCAGGACTACGACACTACCCGACAACCTGCCAAGCCAAAGACGGTCAAGAAGGTCACTAACACCAAGCACGACTATGAGAAGAAACTGGACTACGACCTCAAGCAGCGGACCGTCCTGGTAATCACCGGGGTTCGTGATAAAGTCCAGGGTCTCAAGCCGGTCATTGCCAAGCACCACGGGGTCTTCCACGGTCTCGATGCCTCAGCAGAAGAGAAGGTTTCCAGCAGTAAGATCAAGCGGGAGATCCGCGATGCCGACTTTGTCATCGTCTGCATCGACGCCATCCATCACCGGATCAGTCAGTTAGCTAACCACCACGCTAAGCGCTACGACAAGCCACTGGCTATCGCTAACGTAACCTCCAATACTGCCGTAGAACGCGCCGTTGCCCGGGCCCTCAATGGTGATCCGGCCTATGCTGCCTCCAGCGAGAAGATTAGTCAGAATTAAAAAATGTTAAATTTTGTGTTGACTTTTCTTAAAAACTGCTTAGAATAATAAACAACAATTTAATTATTCGATCGCAATGAGAAAGAAGAGTAGCTCAGCAGGATGCTTCAGCGAGTCCCGTTTTGGTGTGAGGGGATAGTCAATCTTGCCCGGTGAAAATCACTTTCGAGTCCGGTTCTTAAATCCAGTAAGTTCCGGTGGTTACACCCATTATCGTGTCAGCGTATCGCCGTCAGTCGGCCGTACGTGGAAGGTACTGTCAGCGATGACGGTACGAACATAGGGTGGTACCACGCTAAGGCGTCCCTTAACCAAAGTAATTTTGGTTAAGGGACTTTTTTGTTGTGATCAAGCAATTATTTCGAATTTTCTATTTTAGGAGGAAGAGTTTCATGCAAGATCTCACATCACGAAAACTAATGTGGAAACAGTATCTCGTCGTTGCTTCACTGCTCTTTGGCTTGTTCTTCGGTGCCGGGAACTTGATTTTCCCACTCCACCTGGGGCAATTGGCCGGTGCTCACTGGGGAACTGCCGCTGTCGGTTTCCTGGTCACCGGGGTGCTGCTCCCCTTATTGTCCGTTCTAGCTGTCGCTGTCACCCGGGCCGAGGGGGTTTATGACATCGGTCGTCCGCTTGGCACTGTCTTTGCCCTAGTATTCATGGTCCTCATTCACGCCACCATCGGTCCCCTCTTCGGAACACCCCGGACAGCAACCGTATCCTTCACCGTTGGGGTTGCACCATTTTTGCCCAAGCAATACACCACCGTTGCCCTCCTCGTCTTCTCAGCCCTATTCTTCTTGGCTACCTTTGCCTTTTCCTACCGGGAGAACAACATCCTAGCTAATGTCGGTAAGGTCCTGAATCCCGTTTTCTTAGCCCTTTTATTCCTGGTCTTCGTGGTAGCCTTCGCAAACCCACTCGGTAATCCAGCTACCGCTCCCGTAACGACCGCCTATGCTCACGATGCTCTGACTAATGGTTTCCTTGAAGGTTACAACACAATGGATGCCCTGGCCGGTCTGGCCTTCGGGGTCACCGTTGTCACCGCTGTCCGTTCCATGGGTCAACGGCGGGCCAGTGATGTCTCCCGCGTTGTTGCTAAGTCCGGTGTTCTGGCCGTCAGTGCCATCGCCGTTATCTACCTTCTGCTGATCGTCCTTGGGGCAATGTCACTTGGTCGGTTCAAGGTCTCCGCAGATGGTGGGGTCGCCTTCACCCAGCTGGTTAATGCCTATGCCGGTGCCTTTGGTCAGGTCGTTTTGGCCTTCCTGCTGACGGTTACCTGCCTGACTACCGCAGTTGGTTTGGTTGCTGCCTTCGCCCAAGACTTCCACAAGCATTTCCCAAAGGTCAGCTACCACACCTGGTTAGCCCTTAGTTGCCTGGCTTCTTTTCTGACTGCCAACTTTGGCCTTGACCAGATCATCGCTTGGTCAACTCCAATGCTGATGTTCCTCTATCCACTGGCAATGGTTCTCATCCTCTTGTCCGTCAGCTCACCGCTCTTCCATCGTGACGGAGTTGTCTACCTCTTCGTCGTCCTGTTCACGGTCGTGCCGGCACTCGGCGACATGGTAGTAGCCTTTCCAGCAGTTGTTAGTCAAAGCCACTTTGGCCTTACTGTTGCTGCTTGGCGGGCCCACATGCCCCTTGCTTCAATGGGGCTGTCATGGTTGGTCCCAGCGTTGGTTGGTGCAGTTGTCGGCCTGCTCTTCCACTGGTTCCGTCGGCAACGGGCAACCGCTCCACAGACTGATCTTGACTAACTATCAATAGCAAAAGGACGATCACCGAAACGATGATCGTCCTTTTTAGCTGTTATTTATCATACTTATTAAGGTGGAACTTTTGGATCGCGTAGATTAGCTTGCTAGCATAATTGGGATCAGTTGCGTACCCGTTCTTCTGAAGCTCATAGGCTGCCTGCTGGTAGTTCTTAGCCTTCTGGACACCCCGGAAACGCTGGTGGTTATCAGCGGTCCCGCGAACAATCAAGTAAGTGTGCGACTTGATCGAATCGCTCCAGCTATCGTAAACCTGGAAGTATTGCTTAACTTCCTTGTTCTTACCGTTGATGTTTTCGGTTGTATACATCCGCACGCGATTGTGCTTAGAGTTAGCCTTGATTCCAAAGAGGTTGTTGTACTTGTAAGCCAGCTTACTCCGTCCCCAGTTAGACTCGGTCCCGGCCTGAGCGATGGTGATGCTAGCTGGAATATGATACTTTCGCTGCTCCTGCTGGGCGGCAGGGGCCACCTGCTTGATAAATTGGTTGACGGTAATCTTAGCCGAGTGGGTCTCCCGGTGGTGCGGCGCTGGTTGGTCGTTAAACTCAAAGGCGCCCAGCGCCATCGTGACGACCAAAACAATCCCCAATACTGACGCGATAATTATTGATAGGCGTTTTTTCATTAAGCTCGCCTCCATTTATTCAGTTTCCTCATTATAGTAATTTTCCACCAAAAAAGCGAAACTTTCGGGATATCTTCACGAAAGTTTCGCTTTTTAATCGACAATTACTCTTTCTTCAACAAGTCCTTCTTCAACTCATTGAAGTGTTTGGCATCTAAGACTTTGAGCTTAGGGAAGCTCTTAACTAGCCGCCGCTCGTTCCAGTTTAACCGGTGAAGGCGGAGTTCCGAACGCCGCTTCAGTAGATCAGTGTGCCAGTTATCCAACCGGCGTGCCAAAGCCGGCCGTTCTTCCGGCAGGGCACTAGCCAGGCGCTGTTTGAGTTTCTCTTGGTAGGCCACCGCCCGTTGTTCCCACTGCTGGGTAGTTGTATGGAAGTGACGAACACTGAAGATCGTTAAAACAGTATCGGTTCCCATCACCAGGACGACCAAGAGGGCCAGCATCCCGTGCGTATGGGCCTCCTCCCAGTTGATCACCCGTTGAATGAAGGGCTGGATAAAACGGACCAGGAGGACTACCCCGATCCCCCAGAAGAACGAGATCTGTGGAGCTACCCGTCCCTGCAGGTTACCCCAGAGGTGGGAGTAGTCCCAAAGTTTCATGTGAAACACCTTTTCCAGAAACAGGCTCGCCACATATTCAAAGATCGTGGCGACAACAATCCCAACCAAGAACAAGAGGATCAGACTATGCTGAACCCGGTAGGTTGCGATCAGAATCGTGGTCACCGCAAATCCGTACACCGGGCAGTAAGGGCCAAACAGGAATCCCCGGTAGGCAAAGTGGTGGTCCTTGATGGAACAATAGAATGTTTCCCATAGCCAGCCCACCACCGAGTAGGTGAAGAACAGGACAATGATTTCAGAAATAGTAAAGGGCATGGTTCCCTCCTGTTATGACTTCAGACTCAATTTTTCGACGTTTAAGATCTTATCCAGCCAACCGGTGTAGAAGCTCTCCTCGTGGCTGACCAGGATTAGGTTCCCCGGGAATTCCTGAAGAGCTTTCTTCAGACCATCCTTAGTCTCATCGTCTAGGTGGTTAGTCGGTTCGTCCATGATCAGGAAGTTACATGGCGTCAGCTCTAGAATTGCCAGCTTGACCTTCGTCTGTTCACCCCCGGAAAGCAGGTGAAGGGGCTTCATCGTATTGGCGGCATTGATCCCCGCTCGGGCCAGCTTGGTCCGGATCGTCCGCGGCTGCATGGTCGGGAACATGTTCTGAATGGTCTGCAGTGGTGTCAGTGACGGGTCATCCCAAACCAGATCCTGATCAAAGTAGTTGATCTTAGCCGATGGTGAGAAGGTCGCCGTTCCGGATAAGGCCGGGATCTTCTTCAAGATTGACTTAATCAGGGTAGACTTACCAACCCCGTTGAACCCAGTGAAGAGGAGCTTTTCGCCCATCGTCATTGAAAAGGTTACCGGAGCCAATAGTGGCCGCCCATAACCAACGGACAGATTCTCAACCCGCAGCGCGTTGGCCGAACCAGTATTCTCATACGGGAAGTGGAAGGTGGCCTTCAGGTTATCAGCCGGCGGATCAATCTTCTTCATCCGGGCCAGCATCTTCTCCCGGGACTTAGCCATGGTCGACTTAGAGCCCGCCTTGTTCTTGCGAATAAAGCGTTCTGCCTTCTCGATCACGACCTGTTGTTTCTCGTACTCCCGCTCCTGGGCTTCCTTACGCTCTTCCTTCTGACGCATGGCCTGCTGGAAGCTTCCCCGGTACTTGGTGATCTTACCAAAGGAAACGTCACAGATAGTATTGGTGACCTTCTCCAGGAAGTCGTAGTCGTGGGAAATGATCATTGCTGCCCCATCGAAGTCGTTGAGGTAATCAGTCAGCCACTCAATGTGCGCAGTATCCAGGTAGTTCGTCGGTTCGTCCAGCAGGATGACGTCTGGATTCTCCAGGAGCATCTTGGCCAGGATGATTTTTGAACGTTGACCCCCACTCATCTCGGAGACGACATGGTCTTTACCAATATCGGTCAGGCCCAGACCGTTCATTACCCGCTCGATCCGCGTTTCGATCTCGTAAAAATTATTGGCGTCGAGTTTTTCCTGGATCCGACCCGCCTTAGTCAGGAGGCTGTCATCCATCTTATCAGCGTACTCGGCGTAATACTTATTCATCTGATCGTTTAATTGATAGAGCTCCTGAAAGGCTGTGTGCAGAAACTCGATCAAGGTCATCCCCGCCGGAATATCAACGTACTGGTCGAGGTAACCGATCTTAACACCCTTTTGCCATTTAACACTACCATCCACCGGCAGGACTTTACCGATCAAGATCTTAATCAGGGTACTTTTGCCGGCCCCGTTTTGACCGACAATCCCCATATGTTCGTGTTTTTCCAATTGAAAGCTGGCGTCTTCGTAGAGCTTCTTATCAGCGTAACTCATCGTCAGGCCTTCAACATCTAACACTGCCATTATTTTCACCTCATCTTATGAATAAACTGTGGTCAATAGTATCACAAAGCGCACCATTCCGGCAATCCTAAGCCTTTGTTACAATCCGCTGACAAATTTAATCGTTGTTCTTTCGGAATCTTTTCATATTAAATTCATATTCGCCCCATATAGTTAAGATTGTACTAAAGTTGTACAAAGTATTTTAGGAGTGAATTATTATCAAAAAAGCAATTGTATCAAAGACGTTAATCGCAACCCTTGGTGCTGCCGGTGCTCTGGCCATCGCTACCGGGGCCAATGCTGATACCCAGGTTCAGGTCCAATCCGGTGATACCGTCTGGGGCCTTGCTCAGCAGTACAATTCAACTGTTGACGCCATTGCCCAGCGGAACCAGCTGGCCAATCCAAACCTCATCCAGATTGGCCAACAACTGATCATTCCTGACTCCGCTACTAGCAACGTTAGTCAGACTGCCGGTAACGGTGATACGACCGCCACGGCCGCTAATGTTACCAGTGCAGCTGCCAGTGCCTCAACTAATTCAAATGATACAACAACCAGCAGTGCTAACAATGTGGCAACCCCATTGAGTGCCAACACGGTTAGTTTAACCACCGCTCTTGGTTCTAATATGACCAGTCAAACGAGTAACAGTGCTGATACCTTAGCTACCGGCCTCGATCAGGTCACAACCCTAAGCAGCACCCCGGCCAGTCAGGCAACCGCCACGACTAGTGCCACCAACGCTGCTGCAACCCAAACCAGCTATGAGGCCAATTCCGCCGCTGCTCTTCAGTCCATGAGCAACTACACCATCTCTTACGGAACGGTCGAAGAAAATGCTGCAAGCTACAACAGTGCTAGTCAATCAACGGCTCAGCCTGCCCAATCGGGTGCTACTGACACTACTAGTCAGGCTAGTGAAGCTACGGGTACCAACACCTCTAGTGCCGTGGCCACTGCTCGTTCCATGATCGGGGTTCCTTATGTTTGGGGTGGTAACACGCCAAGTGGTTTTGACTGCTCCGGTCTGGTTCAATACTCCTACAACTTAGGACCAAACTACCGGACCACCTACCAACAAACCAACCTGGGTCAACACAAGTACGATGTTGAAAACGCCCAGAGTGGGGACCTCTACTTCTGGGGAACGGAAAGCGCACCATACCACGTGGCCATTGCAGAAGGTAACGGTAACTATATCCAGGCCCCAACCCCTGGTCAGAATGTTCAGGAAGGTAATATTCAATACTACCGGCCAAACTTCTACATCAGCATGAACCAATAAAAATTAGAAAATTTTAATAAAATTATTGACAGGCTCCCAGTCCTTAGTTATACTAGGTGCAACAAATGACAAGGGAGCAAGTACAATGAACCAATCTCAACTTCACAACGTTAATACTCGTTGGCAAAGCCGGTAATTCGGGTTGTTTCGGCATCGATGCAACCTGAGAGCAGATTGCATCTGTGCCGGCTGAAGTTAGAATGGCATTCAGTCCGCATGGATCCACATGCGGACTTTTTATTTGGCTGACCAAAGTGAGAGTCCTAATGTGGGCCCTCGCTTTTTTGTTTAGAAAGGTGTGAAAACTTTAAGATGAAAAGAATGTATACCCTCATTGCTATTATTTTTGTTTTTCTCGGGGTCGCCTTCTTCACCGAAAATAACCAATTTGGTAGGCAAAGAATCCCTAAGGTCGGTGTTCTGACACTGATGCACCACCCTGCGCTTGATCAGATCTACAAGGGCTATGTTGATGAGCTGGCCCGCGAAGGCTATCACAACGGTAAGAACATCAAAATCGAATACCAAAACGCTAACGGCGACCAGAGTAACCTCAAGACGATGGCTGCCAAGCTGGTAGACGACCACGCCAACGTAATCTTTGGGATCGCGACCCCGGCTGCCCAAGCGGTTGCCAACTCAACTAGCCGGACGCCAATCGTCCTTGGGGCGGTAACCGATCCCAAGGGAGCTGGCCTCGTCAAGAACAACCAGCACCCCGGCGGCAACATCACCGGGGTCTCCGATCAGGCACCGATTAATGAACAGCTTCGTCTGATCAAGGAGTTCATGCCCCGGCTGCGGACACTTGGAGTAATCTACACTTCCAGTGATTCCTCAGCAGTTGCCGGTTATCACCAGATTGCGCGGGAATGCAAGAAGATGGGGATCAACCTCAAGGCTTACTCAATCGCCAACAGTAACGACCTCAACCAAGTTTCTGAACAGATGCTCAGCCAGGTCGACGCAGTGATTGTCCCAACCGACAACACGATCGCCGGGGCCATGCAGACGCTGGTCAAGAATGCCAACGCCGCCAACAAGCCGATCTTCCCCGCTGCCGGAACCATGGTCAAGCAGGGTGGGGTTGCTACCTACAGCGTCAACCAGTATGATCTGGGGGTCCGTGGTGCTAAGATGACCGTCGCCATTCTGAAGGGAAAGAAGCCCGGCAACATGTCAATCGAGTTTGTCCGGCACGGTCAACCAATCCTCAACCTCAAGCAGGCCCGTAAGCTCGGTCTCAACGTTCCTAAGCACTTTGAACACGAAGCAAAAACTGAAGGAGTGATCTACAAATGAATCTCGTCGTTTCCGCAATCGGTCAGGGGCTCTTATGGGCACTCCTGGGCCTGGGCCTCTACCTGACCTTCCGTATTCTTGATTTCTGTGACATGACCGTTGAAGGAACCTTCCCGCTCGGTGCCGCCACCGCGGTAACTGCTATCACTAACGGGATGAGCCCGCTACTTGCGACCCTCCTTGCCGTAGTCGCCGGGATGATCGCTGGTTTGATCACCGGACTGCTCTACACCAAGAGTAAGATTCCGAGTCTATTGGCCGGGATCCTGACCATGACCGCCATTTACTCCGTTAACCTGCGGATCATGGGTAAGTCCAATATTTCACTACTGGGCCAGCCAACCCTCTTCAACGGCGCCCTCCGCGACCTTCCCCAATATTTTGACAGTGTGACCCTTGGCTTCATCGTCGTTGTAATTATCACCATCCTGATGGTCCTCTTCCTGGCTACCGACTACGGCCAGGCCTTTATCGCCACTGGGGACAACCCCACAATGGCCAAGTCATTAGGGATTCACACCGACAAGATGGTGATCGTCGGCTTGATGATTTCTAACGGGATGGTCGGTCTCTGTGGCGCCCTGATCGCCCAGAACAACGGTTATGCCGACATCAACATGGGGATTGGGACCATCGTTATCGCTCTGGCATCGATCATCATCGGTGAAGTGGCCTTCGGGGAACTGACCCTGAACCAGCGGTTAGTTGCCGTGACCCTTGGTAGTATCATCTACCGGATCATCCTGCTGGCAGTCCTACAACTCGGCTTCTCCGCAAACGACCTCAACCTGATTTCATCCATTGTCCTCGCCATCTGCATGATGATTCCGCAGTTTGAACAGCGGCTCAACATCAAGAAACCTATTCTGAAGGGAGTCCGGCCACATGAGTAAACCAATTTTGGAACTGAAGAACGTACAAACCCTGGTAAATAAGGGTACTGCCAACGAGACATTGATTCTGAAAGGGATTAACTTACAAATCAACGCTGGTGACTTCATTACGATCGTCGGGACGAACGGGGCCGGGAAGTCCACCCTCTTCAACGTCATCGGTGGGAACCTACGCGCTGATAATGGTCAGATCCTCCACAATGGTCAAGACATCACGCGGACCAGTGAAGAGGATCGGACGTCCTTCCTCGCCCGGGTCTTCCAAGACCCCAAGTTGGGAACGGCGCCCCGGATGACCGTTGCTGAGAACATGCTCCTGGCCACGAAACGTGGTGAACACCGCCACTTAGTTCTTCGCAAACTTAAGCAGAACATGGAGCGCTTCACCAAGCTGGCGGCCACCATGAACAACGGCCTAGAAAATCGGATGACTACGGCAACGGGGGCCCTCTCCGGTGGACAACGGCAGGCACTAAGTTTCCTGATGGCGACCCTGAAGCGGCCCGACATCCTGCTTTTGGATGAACATACCGCGGCCCTCGATCCCCACACCAGCCTGAACCTCCTCCACGCCACGAACGAGCGAATTACTAAGGACCACCTGACCGCCCTGATGATCACCCACCACCTTGAAGACGCCCTCACCTATGGTAATCGACTGATTGTCTTAAAGGATGGGCAGATCAAGGCGGATTTCACTGGCGAAGAGAAGCAGGCGTTGACCGTCGATAAGCTGTACCAGTACTTTGAAGATTAATAAAGAAAGCGAGATAGCAGTCGTGAATGACTGTTATCTCGCTCTTTTAGGTAATAATTGATTATATTATTAAGCGGCCTGCCACTTGTCGAGGCGGCGAAGGTTGGTCCGAAAGCCTTCAGCAGCCCGATGTACCCACCGGCTGAAGAAATGCTTCCCCAGACTCAGCGGCCGAGACTTCTCCTCGCCATACTCATTGAGGTAAACATTGCCGTACCGGTCCAGATAGCCGAAACGATGGTGATCAATCTCAAAGACATCAGCGGTCTCGCCCTTCTTCTCTGGATCAATCGTTACACGGTTATTCTTCATAATTGTCATTAAATCCTTGCTCGTCATTACTTCACCGCTCCCTTCTTACTTCATTGTAGATCGCATTTTGCTAAACGTTAAATAATGCGATTATTACCGAGGAAACCCCGGTAATCAGACCTACATAAAAAGCCTTCAGCAACTTTGGACCTTGCTGAAGGCTTTTGTGTTTGTCATGTGCCACGCACTCGACAACACATCTCTATATATAATTATAGCATAATTTATTCCGCGATTTTACGTTCAAAGTAGTGGGCCAACTTGGCCTCCGGGTATACTCCGGTTACCTTCTCCTTGGCCTGACCATCACGGAACAGGACCAGGCTCGGCACACTCATGACGTGGTAGCGCTGGGCAATATCCTGATTACCATCAACGTTAAACCGGACAAACTTAATCCGGTCACCGTAAGTTTGCTCAAGCTTCTCCATGATCGGGTCCATCATCTTGCAGGGACCGCACCATGGTGCCCAGAAGTCGACGACTGTCAGTGGACCAGTCACTTGCTGATCAAAGTCCGTCGCCGTTACCTCAATTGCCATTATTTGTTATTCCTCCTTCTGCTTAGTCTTGCGCCGGACAAAGTGGATAATGATTGTCAGGACGAAGACTGCTAGCATGAACATTCCGAAGATATCGGATGGGATCTCGATGTCGATTGCCGGAATCGTCAAGAACAGCTTGATCGCGATGATGAAGATCAGCACGTAAGCCATCGGTTCCAGTTCCGGAATCTTACGCATCAAGCGCATAATAATCTCCGCGACTCCCCGCATGCAGGCAATCCCGATCAGGCCCCCGATTAAGACAATCACCGGATTAGGTGAAATTGCCAGCGAGGCCAGCACGGAGTCAACAGAGAAAATGATATCCATGAATTCAATTTGTGCGACAACCGACCAGAAACGCTTCCGCCCCGTCAGACCGGCTGCCCGGTTACGAACCTTACGCTTTGATCGCTTGCCAAAGAACTTGTTGTGGAAGAAACGGTAGACCAGGTAAATCAGGTAGGCCGCCCCAATAACCTTGATCTCCCAGAAGTTGATCAGGTAGGTCCCAATCCCAATAATCAGGAAACGGAAGAGGTAGGAGCCCCAGATCCCGTAGAATAACGATTCTTCCTGTTCCTTCAGCGTCGGTAGTACTCGTGTTTGGGCAGCCAAAACGACCGCATTATCGACCGACAGCAGACATTCGATCATTACCAGTGAGAAGATGATCAACCAGTCCTGGCCAGATGTGACGACAGTTGCCCAGTTATGTGGATCAAAAAATGGCCCATATAACTTTTCTAAAAGTGACAATTAGTGTCCCCCTTTGAATAAATTTTATCTACCTATCTCAATTTGTATTTTAACAGATATTCCTTGAAATATGTTGGTAGAGGAGCCACTATTTTTCGTTTCTGAAAAGTAAACGGCAACACTAACTGCTGACATGTCCCATGGAGAAGCATCTGCTCGTCAGAGTCGCGATTATAGATCGGGTCGCCAACAATTGGGTGCCCACTATGGGCAAGGTGAACCCGGAGTTGGTGGGTCCGCCCCGTCGCCAGGCGTAGGTGAACCAGGGAACGCTGGTCACCCGCAGCTAAGCTATGGTAGAAGGTCCGTGCCGGCTGAGCATGGAGGCCGTTCACTGCTCGCCAGCGGGGATCGGCCGGATTGCGCCCAATCGGCCAGTCCCAGCAACCGGCCCCTTCCAAGTGGCCCTCAACCACCGCTACGTATTCCCGGTGGATCTGCCCATCAGCAATCAGGCGGTTTAAGACTGGCACGACGATTGGGTTTTTGGCGACAATCATGGCCCCACTGGTCTGCAGGTCAAGCCGGTGCACCATGTAGGCCCCATCATTGCTTCCCGCCAGGTAACCGGCCACGTCGTTCATCACCGTCCCGGTTTCTCCCTCTATATTCGGATGACTCTTCTGGCCCCGGGGCTTGTTGATCACCAGCAGGTCGCGATTTTCAAACAAGACTTCTAGGTGGGGATCAGCGGTAGGTCGGTAATGGTTAGCCGTTGGCGTACGGATCTCATCCCCATTGAAGAGCAACTCAACCTGGTCACCGGCATGAACCAGTTCATTAACCGTTTGGTAGTGACCATTGACCAGGACGTGCTGACGGCGACGCAGGTAGTGGATCAGCCGATCAGGTAGCAGCCACTGCCGATGCAGGAGGTCCCGTAGTGAACAGGATTCTTGATCAGGTGCCAGGATTTCAGTGAGGTGCCAGCGAATCGCAGCGGTCATCTACTTCACCTCCCGGACGGTCAGCCGGTCAGGGACGTGGTAGACCTTGGGCTTGGTCCACTCGAGCATGTCATCAGTCAGCTGTAGCTTGGTGATGTCACCCCGGTGGTAGGACTGGAAGTAGTAGCTGCGGCTCTCCGCTACCGTCACAGCCCGGTAAACGGAGTAGGTCTTCTGATGACGCCGGTTCTGTGGGACGGTTACGCTATCCAGGAGGTGCCACTCGCTGATTAACCCGGTCGCCTCATCGGCCGGCACGTCCGACCGTTCCTTCAGGTAGGCTGCCCGGACGAAACGGGCACTCGGTGAGTAGTAGCCAGGCGGGTTTGTCTTACCCGAAAGCCGCCCCGTTGTTACCCGAGGGGTGTTGAGCGGTACTCGCCCGTTTTTAAACTCTGGGGTAAACTCCACGTAGCGTTCCATCTGGGCCAGCTGCCGTTCAAAGTCAGGACTATTGGTCACCACCCCCAAGGGATTATCAATCACCTTCAACGGCGTTTGACTCGGCTCAATCACCACAATCCGGCCGGTACGATCGGCCAGGGCAAAGTGGAGCTCGGGATTACCATACTTGGTGTCGCTGTTCTTCTCACTCATCAGTTCGACCTCGTCCAGGTGGTCAATCAGGTCCTGTACCGACCGAAAGTTGCCCAGCACCCAGAAGATGAATTCATAGGCAGCTAACTGAACCTTGTCGGCCCGCCGTTCATCCTGGTAATGAGCCCCATTGTCAAAGGTCAGTTTCTGCGCCATCAGGCCGTGCTCATTGACCCCATCTGAGACATCAATCCGACTTGCCGACAGACTTCCCCCACCGACCATCGCATACCGGTTCTCGTACACCCGGTAGTCAAAGGCCGTCATCCACCGAAAATGCCGCGGCACGAAGAGGGGCGAGACGGCCAGGACCGGCCAGTCCATGGTCCGCGCTAGTAGGTGGGTGTGGTCACGGGTCACTTGATAGATACTGGTACACATTACAACTCATTCCTCCCATCAGTTATTTTCTTTATTCTAATTTATTTCCCGGGAAATACGCCAGCATTTTATCTTCTGCCGCCAGGCCACCTTTACTTTTTCGGTCAAAAAGAGTTGAATAGTAGTATAAGATTGTGAAACAAGAAGGTGAATTGCGTTGTTGAGTACCGAAGAAATTAACGACCGCAGTAAGTGGATCAGTGTTTTCGAACCCCTCCCCCGTGAGCGTGAGGACCTGATCAAGAAGTATGAGGTTACTAAGGAACTGCTCGACTACGCAATTGACCCCTACGAAAAGGCGCGGGTCGAAGTTGACCAAGACGCTGGTGTAACCCTGCTGATTTTCGATGTCTACGTGCCAACCCACGCTGTTACCGCACCGCAGACCGCCCCAATTGGGATCATGCTGACGACGAATAATATCATTACCTTCACTAACGCCAAGACCAACTTCGTCAACGGGATCATCGCCAACCAGTTGCGAATCTTGAAACGACGGGCTCCGATTACCGATAAGCTCAACCTGGTCTTTCCGATCCTCTATCGCCTGTCCACTAACTACTTCGGGCCGTTGCGGCGGGTTGACCAACAGCGCCAGCAGATCCAACGTAACCTGCAGCGGCGCACGGGACGTAAGGCGATCAGCGAGTTTATGGAAATTGAAACCGGCCTGGTCTACATTCTGACCTCGCTCAAGGGTAACGTTTCCCTGCTCGAAGAATTCAAGCGCCGCTATGCCGACAAGATGTCGACTCGGCAAAACAACGACCTTGATGACGTCATCGTCGAAGCACAGCAGGGACTGGAGATGGCCCAGATGACCTCAGACGTTTCTGAGCGGGTCTCCAACGCCTACAGTAAGGTGATTGACAGTGACCTGAACCAGACGATGAAGTACCTGACCATCTACTCCATCGTCCTCTCGGTACCAACCATCGTTTCCGGGTTCTATGGTGAAAACGTCAAACTCCCCCTCGCCAATGGTCCGTATTCATGGGTATTCACCATCATCATCACCCTCGTTTTGATGTTACTGTCGGCGCTCTTCATGATCAGCCGTCACTGGTGGAAATAATATCAAAAAAGCCTCGCACTCAATTTTGAATGCGAGGCTTTTTTATATTTAGAAGTGGCCGCTGACATCATGGTCTGAGAACGAATGCGGGTCCGGCATGAATGAAATATCAACATCAATGATTCCAAACTGCTTACGAAGCATCCGCTCAATCTTCTCCGACAGCTGGTAGCTTTCCAGGACCGTCATCTTACCGTTAACAATCAGGGTAGCATCCAGCGAGACGACGTTCCCGTTGTAGTGGGCCTTGAGCTCGACGATTCCCTTAACTTTCTTCACTTTCAGGATGGCGTCGTGGTACTGCTTTTCCGCCTTGGGGTCAAAGTAGTCCGCCAGGTTCAAACTGGTCTCAAAGAAGATCTTCAACCCGGAGTAGAGAATGAAGAAACCAACGACAATACTGGTAACCCCATCTAGCCAGGTCAGGTGAAAAAGCAGGGCCCCAGCGATTGCCACCATGGTCCCAATACTGGTAAAGGCATCGCTCAAGCTATCTTGGGCGGAAGCAAGTAAAGCCGCGTTAGATAGACGGTGACCCGTCCGCCGATTCATGTACCAGACAATCAGCATGATTACGGAGGCAATTCCGGCCCCAATAATGGCAA
>CAMFOZ010000011.1 GCA_945971245.1 uncultured Lactobacillus sp. | reverse complement strand
AAAAATGGCTAAGTACACGGTTGAATTAAGTGAAGAAGATTTACAAATGATCAAGGACTGTCACTCCAAGAACCCTTCCATCATGAAGGCAATGGAGGAAGCCAAGAAGGTTGAAGACTAAGCCTTGAATGTAGGGATGCACTCGAACGGGTGGGTCCCTTTTTTGTTTCTATCACCAGAAGCAACGCCCGATATAGTATAATTAGATCGTAAGCAATGACGCCTGAACACTGAGGGGGAATGCCTAAATGGAATATGCAGGAAAGTCGCCTGAACTCTGGGCAGCAATTGACAGAGAAGAACAACGCCAACAGGACACAATCGAATTGATTGCGTCGGAGAATATTGTTTCTAAAGAAGTGCGTGAAGCTCAAGGCTCAGTTTTGACCAACAAGTACGCGGAAGGGTACCCTGGCAAGCGTTACTATGGTGGGTGCCAATACATTGACCAGGTCGAACAACTGGCCATCGACTACGCCAAGCAACTGTTCGGCGCCGAATACGTCAACGTTCAACCACACTCCGGTTCCCAGGCCAACATGGCGGTCTACCAGGCCCTCCTCAAGCCTGGTGATAAGATTCTCGGGATGGGGATGGATGCTGGTGGTCACCTGACCCACGGTGCTAAGGTGAACTTCAGTGGGAAGGTCTACCAATCCTTCAGTTACGGCTTGGATCCGGAGACCGAATTACTGGACTACGATAAGATTCGGGCAATTGTGGAAGAGGTCCAGCCCCAACTGATCGTGGCGGGGGCCTCAGCCTACAGTAAGATCATTGACTGGCAGAAGTTTCGTGAGATCGCCGATGAGGTTGGTGCCTACTTAATGGTCGACATGGCCCACATCGCTGGGCTGGTCGCTACGGGTGCCCACCCGAGTCCGGTCCCGGTCGCCGATGTGGTAACCACCACGACTCACAAGACGCTGCGGGGTCCACGGGGTGGTATGATCCTCTCTAAGTCAGCCAAATTGGGGAAGAAGATCAACTCAGCCCTCTTCCCTGGAACCCAGGGTGGCCCACTGGAACACGTAATCGCGGGGAAGGCTCAAGCATTCTACGAGGACCTGCAGCCACAATTTACCGACTACATCAACCAGGTTGTAAAGAACGCGGCTGCCATGGCTGACGAATTTGCCAAGTCCGATACGGTGCGGGTCGTCTCCGGCGGAACCGAGAATCACCTGATGATCATCGACATCACCAAGACCGGGCTCACTGGGAAAGATGCCCAGGACCTGTTAGATTCGGTTCACATCACGACCAACAAGGAATCCATTCCAAATGATCAGCGGAGTCCATTCGTCACCAGTGGTCTGCGGATCGGGACGCCGGCAATCACCAGTCGTGGTTTCAAGGAAGACGATGCCCGTCAGGTAGCCGACCTGATCGTTAAGCTCCTGAACAACTCCACGGACCAAGCCGTGATCAACGACGTTACGGCCCAGGTTCATGAACTGACGACTAAGTATCCAATTACGGAGTAAAATGTAGATGGCCAGTGAGATCGGATCTCGTTGGCCATTTTTGGTGGGTAATTAGGCAGTCGGTGTTTTTTACCCCATAACGTCACGCTCTAGCCTGATGATGTGATACAATAGCTATGAATGCTGTAAAACGGCAGCAGATCTAATCAGGCCTAGGTGCGGCCCAGCGGTGATCGCCTGACCGCTTAAAATTCTAATCAGAATAGCACTTAGTTAAGATACAAAGGAGAGTTTTGACATGATTCAAACAATCGATTTGAAAAAGGGTATGGTCTTTGAACGTGATGGTAAGCTGTTAAAGGTTCTGCAAATCAACCACCACAAGCCAGGTAAGGGTAACACGTTGATGCAGATGGACATCCAAGACCTGCGTTCTGGCTCCATCGTTCACACCACGATGCGTCCTTCCGAAAAGGTTGAACAAGTTAACGTTGACAAGCGTTCTGCTCAATACCTTTACGACGAAGGTGACAACGCGGTATTCATGGACCTCGAAACTTACGACCAATACACTTTGAGCCATGACCTGCTGGGTGACGACAAGAACTACCTTGTTGAAAACATGAAGGTTACCCTGAACTTCGTCAACGGCGACATCATCGGTGTTGAACTGCCAACTACGGTTGAACTGACGGTTGCTCACACTGAACCAATGATCAAGGGGGCTACCATCGATGGTGGTGGTAAGCCAGCCACGATGAACACTGGTTTGGTTGTTAACGTCCCTGCCTTCATCAAGGACGGCGACAAGCTGATCATCAACACTACTGATGGTAGCTACAAGTCACGTGCTTAATCTAACTCAATAAATAATTAAAGGGCTCCTGATGTCTGAGTGGATTGGACATCAGGGGTCGTTTTTTATTGTAATTGTAGAGCTCGTTTCGAAAATAAAACTTTCATATCATAAGAAAATTTAATAGAATCAGTAATTAGGTCGATCGAAATCAGGAGGTAACAATAAGTGTTAGTTTTAGCAAGTGCTTTAGAGCAACTATTGAGATATTTAACATTGCGCCTTCGTTTGGTTTTAATTGTTACCGTGCTGGTTTTATTGTTACTTTTGATCATTACAACGATTGCGGTGAAAATAAAAATGTTATTGGAAAGGCGGCGTAGACAGAAATGATTCGTTTCTTATTATTTTTAGTATTAATTATCGGGATCTTTTCTACTTTACGAATCATTTGGGGACTCATTCTTTCCAATGTCCATCAGTTATTGAGTGAGCCATTTGATGGTTCTAAAGAGTATACGCCGCTGCTTTCAATCATTATCCCTGCATATAATGAAGAAAAAATGATTCGTCAATCGGTTATGTCGGCTCTTAAACAGAGCTATCATAACCGTCAAGTGATTGTGGTCAACGATGGCTCTATGGATAAAACACTAGCGATTCTTCAAGACATCCGGCAAGCGATTACTAAAAATGGTTGGATTGAAGAGGGATTTACCACGACCATTCCGCAAGACGAACGGCTAGTGATTGTTAACCAGTCCAATGCAGGCAAGAGTCATGCCATCAATAATGCAGTGGAAAATTATGCTAAGGGAGAATTGGTAACAATACTAGATGCCGATTCACAGCTGGCCCCTGATGCTTCGGCAAGAATGGTTAATCATTTCCGCAATCCACGCGTACTAGCGATGGCGGATAATGTTCGAATTAAGAGTAGTCGCCGCTTAATTGAACTGGTTCAGCAGGTGGAATATATGCTCGGTTACCGTTTGAAGGGCTCAGAGCAGTTACTACGACTTGAATATATTATTGGCGGTGTTGGTTCAACCTTTCGGATGTCAGCGCTAAAGGCAGTTGGCTACTATGACACTGATACGGTTACTGAAGATATTGACTTAACGTTGAAGTTGATTAAGCACTTTGGTAACCGCAAGTGGATCTTCGGTTATGCTGATGACGTGATCGCATATACACCACCAGTGCATAGCTTTCCGCAATTACTCAAACAACGTTATCGTTGGAAGTTTGGTCGCTTTCAAGCGTTGTTTAAGTATCATCAATTGATTGCTAACTTTCATCTGCAAAAGTACACACTAACGCTAAGCTGGTGGAAACTCCCCAAGTTACTTGTGGAAGAGTTCTTTATGTTGATTGATCCCATCATGCTTTTATGGATGATATGGTTAATTATGCACTATTCAGATATTTCAATGCTTCTTACAGTTGGTGGGATCTATTTTATTTTTGCACTTACGGCTTTTTCAACCGAGCAATTGCGCTTTAAGCAACGTTGGAAGTTGATTGGGTTATCACCGTTTGCATATTTCTTCTTATATGTTATCAATGTTGTGGATTTCTTATGTCTTTTGCGGTGTCTGCGAAATAGTAAGCAGATTCTGCACCACCGGCAATCTCAGGGGAGCTGGCAACACGTTGATCGCTGATAACATTAACATAAAGTAAGTTAGTGCCAATAAAATTACTAAAAAGTTAATAAACTGATAAAAACGTAAAAATTTTTTTGCTAATCTTGACAAGATTTAAAGACTGAAAAACGTTGACAAACAAGGCTTTTCACGGATTGTGCATCTTGCTGCAACGTTAATTTTAATTTTACATGGTTGTAAAGTTCACAAATAACTCATATAATAATGGGTGATCCCGGGGAAGCTATTATACTGATTGATTTTAATTCCATCCCTAGGCTATATTTACTAATTTTAGTTTATTATAGGAGGACTCTTATTATGAAGAATAATGCAATGCATTATAAGATGTACAAGGCTAAGAAGAACATCGTCTTCGCCGGTCTTGCTACTACTGCTGCATTGGCAGGTTTGACCTTCGCTAATGTTAACACCACGGCTGATGCCGCTACTGTACAACCAGCTAATGAAACTGCTGTTGTTACTACTCAATCTACTGCTGCTACTTCTGCTACCTCAGCAGAAATTGCTGCTGCTTCCCAAAACGTTGTTAACACCAGTACTGCTGCTTCTAACGCCAACGTTGCTTTGTCCAACGCACAATCCAACTACGACTCAGCAGCTCAACTGAACTCTGGCGTAACTGCTGTTAACTCAGCACAACAAGCTTACAGCCAAGCATCAGATGCTGTTAAGTCAGCTACGCATGAAGAAGTTGTTGCTGGTTCAGCAGTAAACTCAACTTCAACTGCATACGTTAATGCTTCTAATGCTGCTAAGTTTGGTGAAAAGGTTTCTGACGGTTCCCTTTACGGTGGTGCAGATGCTGCTGCTAACGCACAAAAGGCTGTTAACTCCCTTTCTGCTGAACTGAACACTGTTCAAGCAAAGCTCGATGCTGACCAAGCTGCTTTGACTTCAGCAACTTCTGCTTACAATGCTAAGTCTGCTGACCTTGCAACTTTGAAGACTCAACTGGCTGACAACATTTCTAACTGGCAAAACAACATTGCTGCTGCTCAAACTGCAGTTAGTGCTGCTAACCAAGCTATGACTGATGCTGCAGCTAAGGGTGACACTGATGCTTACAATGCAGCTGTTGAACAAGCAAACCAAGCAAAGCAAGACCTTACTGCTGCTCAAGCTGGTTTAGCTAGTGCACAAGCTTCATGGAAGACTAACATCGATGATGTCCTGACTCCATTACACAATGCTGTTATTGATTACCAGGCACGTGTTAACCTTGACAACGATGCTATCTTTGACCCAACCAAGGATAACGGTAAGGTTAATTACGCTGATGGTAACTTCAATGGTATCAAGCGTCTTCAAAGTCAACTGAAGAACGAACAAGCTGTAGTTGATTACCACAACAACCTGGTTCAAAAGGCTAACGAAGCTAAGACACAATTTGACGCTGCTAAGAGTGCCTTAACTGTTGCTCAACAAAACCTGCAAAATGCTAAGGACTCAATGGCTGCCGCTGACAAGAACGTTGCTAGTGTTCGTGAACAATACAACCTTCTTAACGATCGTCAATTGGCTGCTGCTGAAGGTTCTATGAACCAATGGAACAACATCAACCTGCCAAATGCTAAGAGTGCTTTGGAAGGTACTACTGGTTACAGCGAGTACAAGACTGCTTCTGACGCTGTTGCTCCAGCTCAAAAGGCTGTAAACAGTGCTCAAGCTGTTGCTAGTTCTGCTGCTAAGAAGGTTTCTGACCTTGAAACCACTGTTGCTAATGACAAGGCTGCAGTAGCTGCTGCTAAGGATGAAGCTGCTAAGGCTGTTGCCGAAGCACAATTGGCTCATGACCAATCCCTTCTTAACGACGCTAAGGCTAGTCAGACTTCTGCTAACACTGCTTTGACTGCTGCTCAAAAGACTCTTGACCGTGCTAACAAGGCCCTTAGTGATGCAACTACTCCTGCTATCCAAAAGGCTCTTGATAACTACAACAACGCCGTTGCAATGGCTAAGACCACTAAGGATGCTTACAACGCTGCCTTAGCTGCTCGGAAGGCTGCTGCTGGTGCTACTGATGCTTTGGCTCTTGCACAAGCTCAATTGAACACTGCTAAGACCAACGCTGCTAACGCCGAAGCTGCTTACCAAAAGGCAAAGGCTGATTACGAAGCATTGCTCAACAACCAAGGTTCCGACTCTAACCAACCAGGTTCAGATTCCAACCAACCAGGTTCTGACTCCAACGCCGGTTCTAACGCAGGTTCCGACTCCAATGCCGGTTCTAACGCAGGTTCCGACTCCAATGCTGCTTCAGGCTCCAACGCAACTTCCGGTTCTAACGCTGCTTCAGGCTCCAACGCTACTGAAAACGGCAACGGCAGTGTTAACAACGGTGCCAACAACAGTGCTAGTGCTGCAACTCCAAACGAAGGTGTAGCTACTACTACTCCAAGTGCTACTGTTAACAACAACGTTAACGGTGCTGTTAGTGCTAACGTAAACGCTGCTTCAGCTGCCAGTGAAGCTAACAGCAGTGCTGCTTCATTACCACAAACTGGTAACGAAAATGCCGGTGCTGTTGTAGCTCTTGGTGCTATCTCAGCTATGTTCGGCCTTGGCTTAGCTGCTAAGAAGCGTGAGTTCTAATTAAACTTAGTTAGATTGTTATAGCCTAGTGGATTATATATTATGTTCGGACTATTGAACTCGGTTAATTAACCGAGGATATAACTAAAAGTGAGGATAGATACATATGTATCTATCCTCCTTTTTTGTTACCGAAAAGATTGTTGCACGAGAGTAGACGGCGTGTCATACTATTATGGTATTGAGTAAAATTAATTTTATGACTGATAAATGACCTGTACTTTTAATATGGGAGGATTGGGAGAAAATGATGAAAGGAAAAAGTTGCGCTAACGTGTATGTGTACCGTGATATTGTTAAGCGCATCCTTGATATTATTGTTAGTTTGGTTTTACTAACCATTCTCCTTATCCCAGGAATACTGATTGCAATTTTAATTAAGTTAACTTCCAAAGGCCCAATCTTTTTTAAGCAAGAGCGGGTAGGCTGGAATAGTCAGCTTTTTAATATCTATAAATTTCGCTCGATGGCGGTTGATGCACCGCATAATATGACAACTGCTGCATTTACAAATGCCAATCAATATATAACAACGGTGGGCCGTTTTCTCCGAAAGACTAGTGTTGATGAATTACCACAACTATTGAATGTGCTGAAGGGTGACATGAGTATTGTGGGGCCACGGCCACTGATTCCGGCTGAACATGCGATTAATTACCAGCGTCATGAATTGGGAATTGATCAGCTTCTACCCGGAATTACCGGATTGGCGCAGGTGAATGGCCGTGACCTATTAAACGATCAGGATAAGTTAGCATTTGATAAACAATACTACGAGCATGTTAGTTTTCTTATGGATACCAAGATTATTGTTAAGACAATTGCCAATGTGATAATAAGTAAAGATATTCAGGATGGTCAAAGTAAAAATGGTAGGTAACAAAGTAGAAGAAAAGCGAATACTGATGGTGGCCAATGCCGCTTCAATGATTAAGCTTTTTAATATGCGTAATATAAAAATCTTGCAGAAAATGGGTTACCAGGTATTGGTGGCTGCTAATTTTGCTACGCCGGGAACAATCTCGCAGGCCGCTAATGCAGATTTTAAGCAAGAGTTAACTAAATTAGGCATTAAGTATTTTGATGTTGAATTCGAGCGGGGTATTGGAAATCCACTGGCTAATCACCGGGTGTTTAAGCAGTTATGCCAAATCGTCAGTCAATACCATGTGACAGCGATCCATACGCACGCACCATTAAGCAGTATTATTAGTCGTCGGGTGGCTCGTCATATGCATATCAAATGTATTTATACTTCGCATGGCTTTCAATTTTTCTCCGGTGGCCCATTGAAAGATTGGCTGTTGTTCTATCCGATTGAACATTACTATGCTCACTGGACGGATGCGCTTATTACCATTAATTCTGATGATTATCGTCAGGCACAGCGGATGGCAGTACCGGATGTTTATTATATTCCAGGGATTGGAACTAATATCCAGCAGTCACTTTCCCTATCAGCTGAGTATCGAGAACAGCATCGACGTCAAAAGAGACAGCAACTGGGTATTAGTGACCAGGATTTCTTAATTTTATCGGTTGGGGAGTTAAGTGTTCGTAAAAACCACGCTACTGTATTACGGGCGATTGCCAGTCTTCATGATCCAAAGATTAAATACGTGATTGCGGGAATTGGTCCTGAACGTGAACATTTATTACAGTTAGCCAATGAACTTGGAATAGCTGAGCAAGTACAGCTACTGGGCTTCCGTACCGATATTCAGGATCTTTATTTGGCAGCGGACCTAAACGCCTTTATTTCGCGTCGTGAAGGCCTTGGTATGGGAGGACTAGATGGAATTGCATTAGGGGTATACATTATTGCGTCCGCCATTACCGGTGCCAAAGATTATGTTAAAGATGAGCAAACCGGCTTATTGATTCAGAACCCTATAGATGTGAATGAGGTTGCTGAAGCCATTGCCAAGGTTGTTGCTACCCGACCACGTTCACATCCAGATCGAAAACTATTAATGAAATTCGATTACTCAAATGTTGATTGGCTGATGTCTGAAATCTATCATCGCGAACTGGAAGAGGGGGAAGAATAATGAAAAAAGTTGCTATTATTCCTCCTGGTACCCTTCCTTTGCCGCCGGTACGTGGTGGGGCAGTCGAAAATTTAATTGATCTGGTTCGACAAAGTAATGAACAGGCTAAAAACATTGAACTGACTCTTTTCTCGGTAGCAGAACCAGTTGCGGTTCATGCTGCACGTCCCAATAAACAGACCAAATACGTATTTGTTAAAATTCCAGCCGTGATTAGGAGAATGGATCGCCTAATCTTTTGGTTGGCTGCACGTGTCTTGCATAAACAAAAGACAATGTCATATCGTTATATTATGCAGCGGTTGTATTATATTTATTGGATTGCTGCCTACTTACGACGACATGATTTTGATCGTGTGATTTTAGAGAACCATGGAACCTTGCTGTGGATTATGCGGTTATTTCATAACAACGTTAAGTATGCGGGTCATTATTATTATCATATGCATAATACAGTTCCTAATTTTTACCATTGTCGAGGCATAATGAAGAAGTGTGCGGCAATTATTGGCGTTAGTAACTACATTTTGTCGACCCTTCCTGATGATGTACGGACTGCGACCGAGTGTGTAGTTCTCCGTAATCGCGTTGATGAACGACGGTTTCAGCATTCAGTGAGTGAAGAACAACTGGAAGTATATCGTCGTCATTTCCATTTAGGAAGGAAAAAGGTTGTTCTGTTCACGGGGCGTTTTAGTCCTGAAAAAGGGCCAAAGCAACTGTTGATGGCCTGGAAACAACTACGCCCTAAAGATGCGGTCTTACTAATTGTCGGTGGCGCCTATTATAAGAGTGATATCCGAACGAGTTTTGAGCGTGAGATGGCTCAATTAGCAGCTTCAATGCACGAGAGCGTTCGTCTTACCGGTTTTATCCCTTATCAAGACATGCCAACACTCTATGCATTGGCGGATTTAGTTGTCTTACCATCGATTTGGGACGATCCGGCACCATTAACGGTTATTGAAACATTAACGGCTGGCAAACAATTGATCACTACTGATTCGGGAGGAATCCCAGAATACGTAAATGATTCAACAATTGTTTTGAATCGTGATAATCAACTAGTTAATAATTTGGCCGTTGCTATTCACTCTTGCTTAATCCATCCTAAAGCCCATACTTCAAATAAATGGCGCTTTAGTGATTACTACCAACGGTTATTAACAATTCTTGAGATAAAATAGGGAGGGATAACATGGTTTGGCTTCGCGAGTTACGCCATAATCCGGGCCTACTACCTAAATTACTTGTCTTAATTTATCGTTGTGGCTACTTTATCTATTTTAAGGTGCATATTCCAGTAGTGCGGCAGCTGTTGTACTTGATTTATCGACTAGTTGACCTACTATTTGTAAAACTATTATTGAATTGTGACTTGCCCGGATCGGCAAAGATCGGCCCAGGCCTGACTATTTATCACCCGTACGGCATTCTGATTAATGATTCAAGTGTGATTGGCCATAATTTCATTGTTCGGGCGCAAGTGACGATTGGTAATAAAGGTACCGGTGGGGAAGCATGTCCACAGATTGGTGATAATGTTGAGGTAGGGACTGGCGCAAAGATTATTGGCGGTATTCAGATTGGTGACGACACGACAATTGGGACCAACGCTGTAGTAACAAAATCTTTTCGTGATCACAGTGTCCTCGTAGGAGTACCGGCACACGATATTGCAACCCATGAATAATCAGCAGAGCAGGGAAAGCTAATGTTTGCATTATGTTATTTATTGGTGATGGTTATCTCGCTGATAATTTTCGCCTTTGTTAAATTAAAATTAAACACGAAAATTATGATTGCGGCATTACTCTTCACTGTCTTTGCCTTGGTAATTATTCCCTACGATAATGGGGCAGTGGATGCAACGAAGTATTACGGCTTTCTCGACTACATCCGGCATGTCCGGGCTATTGGCGGAATTAGCGCCGCTTGGTCAGCTATTAATAGTGATGCGTACTCTAATATTAACTTTGGCAGCAGCAGTTTGCTATCGGCCCCCGATACTTTGTCGTTTGCGGCCACTCCGGTGATGGGAATGGTAATGCTGATCATGTCATATTTCCCCAATGAATTTCTAATGGCAATTGTTGCTTTTGCTGACTATTACTTAGCAATGAAGATGATTCAGCTAGTTGTTGAGCGTCATCATTTGCCATTACGGTACTTCACGATTGCCTATTTGATTTTCTGTTGTTTGTTTGTCTATAGTGCGGCAGTTAGCGGTATCCGTAATAACTTTGTGGGGACTGCCTTTGCCTATGCTGCCCTTCGTTACGCCGATAGTAATTCCCGGTTGCTATCTTTTAAGACAATCAAACTATTAATCATCACCATTCTTCTTAGTCTGATTCACCCATTCACGTTAATCCTGTTCAGTCTATTCATGATTGCGGTAATATTTTATCGAACGAAGTGGATTCGGCTCTTTGATGGTCTGATGTTTCTTCAAAGCTTCTTTCAGGGAGGCTTTTTAGCATTAATGATGCCATTGAGTGCCATTCCCTTTTTTTCTAGTATTCTGTATAAGAGTAACCAGTATTTAGGAAGCAATGCCACTATTCACATTTCATCTGGTGCCAACATGGTTCGCGATTTGGCACGGTTATTTGTTCTTTTATTAATTTTTGCGCTTGTTCATCGACTCAGCCGCAAGTTCATTAACCAACGTTATACTGAGTTCGTTTTACTGTTATTCTGCTTCATTATTGGCGCCTTTCGCGATCAACTGCTATTCGATCGATGCTTATTAGTAATGTTACCAATAATGTTACCGTTCATTACTTTGTTACCAGTGGTAGCAAATATATATCATTTATCGCACCCGAAGTCTACTCGGGCCTTTATTCTCTATTTAACAATTGTTGGCTTGGGAATTTTTTCGGTTATCTGTCTAACTGATAATTTACGTGCGGGGTCGCTTTATTTTCACTTCTTGACAATGTAGCTTGAAAGTTGGGGTATTAAATGATCTACTTTGTTATATTTACTATCTCTACGGTCTTAATGGGATTAGCTGAGCTTACCAGTAAACGTAAGCAGCTAGTCGTTTTAACCGTTATCCTAGCTCTTGCTGCAGTATTGGTTTTAGCCATTTTTGGTGCAATTCGGGCTGACTCAGTGGGGACCGATACAGGAACCTATAATCGTTACTTTATGGTGGCAGTAAACTCCACTAATTTTACGACCTTTCATTATGACTTTAAGCATATTGATCAGTCTGAGTTTGGCTTTACAGTGCTGAACTATGTAATTAGTCGCTTTATCCATAATCCCCAAGGCTTTGAATTGGTGTGTGGATTAATTGTTGACCTAAACGTCTGCTGGACACTGTTTTTGATGCGACGATGGATTAGTATTACCTTAGGATGGATCACATTTTGTGCTCTTTTTTACGGGACTTCGATTGATATTCTTCGGCAGTCAATGGCAATGTCAATAGTTCTGCTGGCGGTGGCGTTTCTTTACTATGGAAAATATTTACGATCGTTTTTATTAATATGTTTAGCGACAACCTTGCACACCACGGCAATCCTGGGATTCTTGATTTTTATAACGGGATATTTATTTCACCGAGCACACACTCGACAGCAACGGGTTGTTGTTAACTTTAGTCTAGTGATGCTTACGATTATTTTACCGTTTTTGATTGAAGTGTTGAGTAGATTTGGTGCGTTTACGGATAAGTACAATAGTTATATGACGCAAGAACAGTCATTTCCGTTAATTACGACCATTGGGGTTAGGTTGCCGATGCTGATTATGGTCCTTTGGAGCATGTTAGCTTGTCATGGTCGCCTACAACGGATGACGATTTGGATATACTCACTTATTATTCAGGAATTTTTGATGTTTCCCCTGTTTTTCATCAGTCCAGTGGTTGGCCGCTTAGTTCTGTACTTTGGAATTGTGAAGGTGATTGGTTATCCGATGGCCCTACACTACAGCGGCTTCTCCTCTGGTGGAGTTCGTTTTGTAATCGATCTCTTTTATATTGGAATGTTAATTTTTATCTTCTACAACCAGGTAATTATTAACAATAATGGTGAAATTTTCCCATATGTTGTTAATAGTAATTTTCTATATTAATTGGGAGGAAAATATCTGTGGAAAAACCAGTCTTGTCAATTATAATTCCAGTTCACAATGGTGAGACCACCCTGGCACATTGCTTAGATTCCATTGTTAAGCAGCCTGCCAGTGAGAGTGTGGAAATTATCTGTGTGAATGATCATTCAACTGATCGGAGTTCTCAGGTGATTGATAAGTATCCGGTTACGAGGTTAGAATCCACTGGTCGAGGAGTAAGCATAGCGCGCAACATGGGACTAGCTGCTGCTCATGGTGATTACCTATGGTTTGTTGATGCCGATGATAACCTGAGGCCAAACGTCATTGATGATTCTTTTATTAAGAAATTAGCTCAACAACCAGCTGATTGTCTGGTAGTGGGTGTTGAAAAAAGATTAGCTAATGGCCGTAGTCTGCGGACCGGAAGTCAACAACCGGCCCGTTATGATCTTAGAGCTGACCCCGAAGTTAAGAATGTTTTTAAGCAAAATATCTTAAACAGCTCGTGGAATAAGCTTTACCTGCGTAGAATATTGATCCGATACAATCTAACGTATCCAATATTTTCAATCGGCGAGGATGCTATCTTTAACTATGATTTCTTCTCCCATGCTCAAACGCTAATGGTAGTTCCGACGGTGATGTATGTCTTCAACATCTTCAGCACAAGCTCATCGAAGTTCTATTGGAAGGCAGATCAATTAGTTGCTGCCCATGTTCTTGTGGATAAACTGTTGATGATTCATCAGCATACAAAGCTGGTGGATGATGAGCTATTATTTCAGACCTTGATAGATACGTTGTTGGGAAGTGAGGCGAATCTTCTTAATCAACAAAATGGCAACTTATCCCGTAAGCAGTACTATCATGAACTGGAGCAAAAAAATTTTAATCTTCTGTTAGAACAGTGTAAAAGGGCTCGGTGTTCAACGAACTGTGGATATCGTCTTAAATATTGGATTGCGAAGAGTAGGTGGCGGTCCTACTGGTATATTCATCATCATTTAATGGGAAAAAGTAAAGAGGATTGATAATGAAACAAACATATAGTGGATTAGATGTACTAAAGGTACTTGCTGCAATTGGAATTGTAGCTATTCATACTGGGGCAACGGGGCTGAATACGATTGGCCGGCTGGGGGTCCCATTTTTTGCAATTGTATCGAGTATGCTATTTTTCAAGAAATATCAAATCCTTGTTGACATCGAACGTAAGCATTATCTTAAGCACTTCTTGAAGCGGTTAGGAATCCTTTTCCTTTGTTGGCAGGTTTTCTATTTACCATCTGCTGCGTTATACCTGGTGCAAGATGTGCATAAACGAGGGACGGCAGTGGGAACCTTGCATTTCTTACGGCACTTTATTTTTCCACCGTTACCACTGACAAATGGTTGGGGACAATCATGGTACTTGATTGGAATGCTAATTGCATTACCACTCTTTTTGCTGTTACTTAAGTTTCTGGGGAAGTGGATCGTAGCAGTGCTATGTGTCCTGTTATATCTATTTTACGTTGACTATAATACGGGCTATCGTTTTTGGAATGGTATTAAGTATCTGCCACATTCACTGGTATATTTCCTGGGACCTATCGGCAATAATTCTTTTCCAATCCTGCTAACGTATGTTGGAATTGGGATGCTAATTGCTAGTTATCTTCCGCGGCTTGTTGCCAGACCTGCGCACATGTTTATCTGGCTAGGTGGAGTTGGCCTAATCCTCTACCTAGTCGAGAATATTTTGCTCTGGTCGCTGACTGGAAAGATCGATAATATGACAGTATTGCTAACAGCCCCGACAAGTGCCTTATTAGTACTAGCAGGGATTAAATGGCCGTTGAATCTGCAACGAGATATGTTCTGGCGCCGGTTCAGTACTTTCTTATATTGTATTCATGTTGGTATTATTCATTGTTTTGATATTTTAAAGATTATTTTGCACGTTCAACTCAATGCTTACTTAGTGATGTTATTGACGCTTATTTTGAGTTTTATTGTTTATCTACTTTTTAACTATCTACTGGAAAGACGTCATTGGCATTGGTTAAAATGGCTGGTATAAATAGTAGGAGGAATCAGCTTGGCAAAGCGCGGCGATAAAAGGGTCACAAATAACATTGTGATGCTCTACATTCTGAATATCACCCAGTTGGCACTACCGCTAGTTACATTGCCATACCTTACTCGGGTACTATCTGTTAGTGGGTATGGGATCGTTAGCTATGTTAAATCATTGATTATTTACGCCACCTTAATCATTGAGTTTGGCTATCTGCTATCGGGTACCCGTGAGGTAGTTAATGCCAAGAGTGATAAGCAAAAACTGGGCCTAATTATGGGACGGATCACGGAAGCAAAGTTGCTACTAAGTTTAGTGGCTTTTATTGCGTTGCTAGGGATGATTGCGGTAGTACCATTACTGCATCGTTACCCGATGTTTACCATTCTTTCGTTTGGTACGCCTTTTCTATCGATCTTTCTCTTTGACTATCTTTTTCGGGGTCTGGAGCGAATGGAGATTATTACTTATCGCTTTTTGATCATGAAGAGTATTTCTACCGTACTGACTTTTATATTAATTCATGGTGACCAACAGTTACTCTTGATTCCGCTCCTTGATGTTTTCGGCTCCCTGGTTGCAATTATTTGGGTTTGGCACGAGATTCGGAACATGGGGATTCATATTAAGTTTGATCACTTATTAAACGTTTGGAATAGTCTCAAGATTTCCTTTACCTACTTTATTTCCAATGTTGCATCGACAGCGTTTGGGGCATTAAATACCCTTTTCGTCGGAATCTACCTTTCAGCTGCAGATGTTGCTTACTGGGGGTTAATCATGACAATGATTGGGGCTGTCCAGTCATTGTATACGCCAATTTCCGATGGAATTTATCCACACATGATTGCCACTAAAAGCCTGCGTCTGCTTGGGCGAATAGTCCTCCTGTTTACACCATTATTAGCATTGGGTGGGATAATCGCTTATTTTGGAGCTCACCTGATAATGCTTATCATTGGTGGAAGCAAGTATCTCATTGCGGCTCAATATTTACAGGAATGTGTTCCATTATTAATTATCAGTTTCTATGCCCTAATCTTTGGTTGGCCGGCCCTTGGTGCTATTGATAAGGTTAGAGAAACAACGATAACTACCCTTGTTGCGGCCGCATTACAGGTAGTTGGATTATTCCTTCTAATTATGAGTCATCATTTTACTTTACCACTATTGATTCTGGTACGGACTTTGACGGAAGCCGTAATGGCTAGTATGCGAATGGGATATTTATGGCGGTTTAGAAAACTGTTTGTTAAGTAATGGAACCCGAAGATGGGGCACAATTTAGAAGCCCAGTGAGCAATAACTAGGCACCAGGTATTGATAAAAAATACTTGGTGCTATTTGTGTGCTATGCTTCAAAAGAGTACTATCATTTTGCCTTTTAAGGTGATAATTTAACTATTGGTGGAATTAATTAAATCGGGTGATAATGGTAGAGAGGAGGAATTATCATGCGAGATGCGCTGGATTTTTTAACAGTTAATAACCGTTCAGCAGTTAAGCGCCTAACTACTAGCCTATTTAATCACCATCTCTTAATCGTGGGCCAAACTGGCAGTGGTAAGACGACCTCCACATTGTCGTTATTGGGCCAGCTCCAGCAGTTAAACCAGACGGCGATTATCTTCGATCCCACCGGTGAGTACGCTAAATTACCCAATGCGATTACCTACCGACTGGGGGATAACTGCTACTTGGAGGCGGGAAAGTTAACAGTTGACCAGCTATTGACGGCCTTGCAGGTTCGGGTTGACCAGCTGCTGCGGACTAAACTCCAGCAGGCGGTTATCGACCTCCAGATTCAGCATAATATTAAGAATGAACAGGGGCCCTATCGGCGACTGAACCGCCCCTTAGCTGAACACCAGCGTGATGAAGAAGGGCTGGGTGCCTGGGCGAGCGACTTCCCGGTCCAGGATCTCTTTGCCCAGGCAATTGAGGAATTTGTGGTACCCTTTGCGGATAACCGTGCAAACTATACCCTCTTGGGGCAGCAGTATGATCGTGCTGGGATTAATCATTATTGGCCAGTCCTGACAGCCGTCCACGACCAGTTGGCAAGCCCAACCTTCCGTGCGCTTTTCGATACGGATAAGCATGCGGGGACAATGAAGAGTGAGCTTAACTTTATCATTAAGATGTTCCTCCACCAGCGCAGTCAACATCGGACATTGGTGGTCGATCTGTCTCTTCTGAAGGGGCATGAGGAGAGCCAACGCCTGGTTCTTTCCCTTCTCTTAAAGGAGGTTTTACGTTTGCGGCTGCGTGATAATACCGGCTTCCCGGTTAACGTGATTATTGATGAGGCCCACCGCTACCTGCCAAAGGACGAGCAGGAACTGGCTGATAATGGGCTCTTCCAGCTGGTTCGCGAGGGGCGTAAACTGGCCTTGAAGATGATCCTGACAACCCAATCACCGCTCGACCTTCCTGCTCGTCTGCGCTCCCAGTTTGGTGATCTCCTGGTTCATCGCCTGCTAGATCAAGAAGAAGTGGCCAGCCTACCTGGTACTGGACTGACACAGCAGGAGACGGCCCAATTACCGGTTGGGCAAGCCGAACTCTGTATTCTTGGTGAGGCACCAGTGCTGGTGAAGGTTAACCTTCCAGCGTGGTGGCGGGGTGACAAAAATGAGTAGGGGACTTAAAGCAGCCCTGTGCTGCCTACTAGTAGCGGGTGCAACCGTTGTGGGAACGATCCAGCAGAACTGGTCAACCCTCCAGAACCCCAAGGTGGTCGGCGATGATACGCCAACCATCTTTGTTCACGGGATGCCAAGCAGTTATCACTCGGAGGTCAGAATGGTCCATACGCTGATTGATGCTGGAATAACCACACCAGACAATGTTGTGCTGGCGGCGGTTTCGCCACAGGGAAGGGTCACTTTCAATCATCAACTTCCGGCTCATCCCCATAATCCGATCATCGAGATCAACCTGGAAAACAGTCACGAGCGCGATGACCACGTTTCGGCAGCCTGGTTGAGGCAGGTGGTGGTAGACCTCCAGCAGCAGTATCACTTCAAGCAGGTTAACTTTGTCGGTCATTCCAGTGGACCGTTGCTGATCCTTTGCTACATCATGGATAACGCTAATGATCCACACCTGCCGCAGGTGAAGCGACTAGTCTCGCTCGGTGGGGCCTTCAATGGCGCCCTAGGTAAGCGGGATCGGCCTAACTCGATCGAGCTGTCTCCAGATGGCCTCCCGGTAACCCGTCAGGTTAAGGAGTATCGGGAGCTCCTTCCCCTTCACGACAGCTTTCCTCACCACATCCGGGTCCTCAATATCTTCGGTGACCTTCAGGATGGTAGTAACTCTGATGGCCGAGTTGAGAACAATTCCTCACGGGCAATGCGCTACCTGGTGGCGAGTCGGGCTCGTTCCTACCAGGAGGTCCGGATCACCGGTGAACACGCGGACCACAGTGGGTTGCATAATAATAAGAAAGTTGATTTTTACCTGATTCGCTTTTTGTATGGTGAAAATTGCTGATTTAACCTATAAAATCCTTAATGATCAGCATTTCACAAAGCAAAATATGCATTAATCCGGGGCAGAGGCTCGCTTCTGTAACCAAATTGTAAAGAAAAAATTAAAAATAAATTGAGGCATGTGCTTTACTTCACATTGCTAAACGATTATAATGCTTTTTAGCAAATGAATGATTTGCTCTTATTTTAAGAACAAATGCCTTTTTAGTACCAAAATGAACCGCACATCCTTTTTTATCCAATTAACATCAACAACCGAGCGTGGTTCGTACTAAAAATGTGCACATAAATAAAAAAGATAACCTGTGTTGTGGTAAGCGCAGGTTATCTTTTTTATTTCGTCATTAAAGCAGGTGTTGTTCCTTCATCAACTGCCCGATCCAGTTATGCTGGAGCTTATTCAGGAGTGGCTTTTCGACTATCTTCGGAATTGGCAGGTCAATGTCCTTGAGTGGCTTCTTGTCGTTCATGTAGTACATTGCCCGCATCAAGTCCCGGATGTCGTAGATGGAGTTGAAGACTTCTGGAACCCCGCGGTCAACGTTCATCAGGGTGTAGACAGCTTCCATGGCCGTCCGGACAGAATATTCAGTGGTGAAGACGGTGTCCCGGCTTGGGGACTCGGCAAAGTTACCGATGAAGGCCAGGTTGGCGGATCCCTTTGGGACAACCGCTGGCCGATCACCCTTGACCCGCGGCATGAAGTAGGAAGTGACAAATGGCATGTAGACTGGTACGGTGTTGATCGAGGATTCGTCAGCCAACTTGTCGATCAGGGCTGTTGGAACACCGAGGTGGTAGAGCCATTCCTTAGTGATCTCCTCACCGGTACAGTCAACGATCCGCTTCTTGATGTAGTTCCCCTTAGTGTCAGAGTAGAGTCCGTAAATCCAGACAATTGTTTCATTTGGCTTCTGCTTCTTGAAGTGGGGCTGACGGTGAATCGTCCAGGAGAGCATCCAGTTGGAGTCGGTGACGGTGATGATTCCACCAGTGTTGACCTTGCCATCGTGAAGGTCCCGCTTAGTCAAGCGTTCAATATAAGGCTCAACCTGGGGATTCTTGATAGTGGCGGTTGCTGAGATGAACCAGGACCGCTCTGGTAGGTTCTTGCAGAAGACGTCAGGGTGCCCAAAGGCCGGTGACTGCTTAGCAATGTTTTCCCAGAGCTTCCAGCTACCACCGAGGGCCCGGGTTGGCTTGGCGGCCTCGTGGTGACTACCATACGTGGAACTTTCGGTGATGGAACCGTTAGTAACGAAGACCAGGTCGTCGTCGGTCAGTTCAATCTCCTTGTGCTCACCTTTCTGGGTCATGACAATCCGCTTGGCGTGTTTCTCGCCATCCTTGGTGTCAATGAGGACGTTCTCTACCTGGGTGTCGTAGTCGAAGTGAACGCCGTGGTCCTTGAGGTAGGCTAGCAGGGGCTTCGTCATGGACTCGTACTGGTTGTACTTGTTGAACTTCAGGGCGGTGAAGTCCGGCAGACCATCGATGTGGTGGATGAACCGCATCATGTAGCGCCGCATCTCGGCTAGGGAGTGCCACTTTTCGAAGGCAAACATGGTGGACCAGTACGTCCAGAAGTTGCTCTCGAAGAAGTCGTCGGAGAAGTAGTCACCAATTGTCTGGTCACCGAGCTGGTCTTCGGGGGTCAGTACCAGCTTCGTGAGTTCCTTGATGGACTTTTTCGACAGAAGGTACTTTCCATCCGATGGGACCTCGTCACCACGGTTGTAGGTTAACCGGCAGTTGGAACTGTTAGGGTCGTCCTTATCGAGCCAGTAGTATTCGTCCAGGTAGGAAGCACCGGGAATCTCCAGGGAAGGGATGGACCGGTACATGTCCCACATACACTCAAAGTGGTTTTCCATCTCCCGGCCACCCCGGGTCACGAAGCCAACATCTGGCCGATCCTGACCATCGAGGGAACCACCAGCGATTGGTAATTCTTCGAAGATGTGGATCTGGTCACCAGGAACCTGCCCATCACGGACCAAGAAGACCGCGGCGGACAGTCCGGCAAGGCCCGCACCGATGATGTAGGCGTGCTTCTTATCGGCCCCCGCTGGCTTACGTGGCCGGGCAAAGGCTTCATAGTTTCCGTTAGAATAATACATTAGGTATTGCCCCTTTCTATCATGACACAACAACTAACACCTTAATTGTATGGTAAGCGCTTCCGGGTGTCAATTTGTTGCCGGGAAGGGGGAGTAATTATGAGCCAAAACGCTTATAATGATGATGACTAAGAAGTGTGGGTGAAATTATGATTGAGATTAATGGACGAAGGTATTCATTCCCGAAAATTCTAACGTTTGGCTTTCTGATAATGATTATCCTGGGAACCATCTTTTTGTTAATGCCATTTGCGACGCGGCCCGGTCTGCATACCAGCTTCATGACGGCCTTTTTCACGTCAACCAGTGCCACCTGTGTGACCGGTCTGACCCTGGTAAGCACTGCTGGGCATTGGACGCCTTTTGGCCAGATAGTGATCGCGATCCTAATGGAGGTCGGTGGCCTGGGCTTCATGACCTTTGCCGTCATGATGTCACTGATGATTCGGCGGCAGATGCGGATGTCGACTCGGATCTTGACCCAGGAGGCCTTAAACCTCGACCACCTCTCCCAACTGAGCGTGGTCTACCTGATCATCCGGCTATCAATCCTGATCCAATTGGTCGGGGCCATTTTCTTGTTCTTCGATTTCTACCCGCGTTACGGGCTGAAGCGGGGCATTTGGTACAGCATCTTTCACGCGATTTCGGCCTTCTGTAACGCCGGCTTTGACCTGTTCGGTAATAGCATGGAGAACTACGCTAACGACCCGTATATGCTCTGTGTATTGATCGTCCTAATTGTGGCGGGGTCCTTTGGGTTCCTGGTTTGGAAGGATATCCTGGGTTACCACAAGTATCACCACCTGTCCCTGCACACTCAGTTGGCACTGCGGACGGGCTTGGTCCTGTTCATCCTGTCGTTCTGTGTCTACCTGATCACCGAGCATAACCTAGCTCAGTTCAGCAGCACCCTGTCGTTTCCTAAGCGGCTGTTGAATACGGTCTTCATGGCGGTGACACCACGGACGGCGGGGCTGATTACCTTCCCGTACAATAAGCTGAGCGCGGCCGGACTGAGTTTTACGATCATCCTGATGTTCATTGGTGGGACGCCGGGATCGACGGCCGGTGGGGTTAAGACCACCACGGTTGGTTTACTGGCTATCCAGAGTATCGCCACGCTGCGGGGCCAGAAGGATACCGAGTTTGCCCACCGGCGCTTCACCCGGGAAAACATTTACCGGGCCCTGACCCTGATGTTCGTGGCCCTGGTGATCTTATTGGTAGCCATTTTACTGCTGGTCGAAACCCAGGCGCTGCCCAAGCATGATTCCCTATCCTATGTGACCTTTGAAGCGGTGGCGGCGTTCGGGACGACCGGAATTTCGCTGGGGATTACCCCGCAACTGAACTTCGTCGGTCAGGTCATCATCATGATCCTGATGTTCATCGGCCGGGTCGGTATTTACACGGTCATGTTCTCGATCTTCAACGCCCAGCCGAAGACGAAGAGTTACCATTATCCAGAGGAGAGTGTTTTAATTGGCTAAAAAGGAAAGCTACGCCGTGATCGGGATCGGCCAGTTTGGGGCCTCCATCTGTGAGTCCCTGGTCCGTGCTGGTCAAGAGGTCCTGGCAATTGACATCAATGAAGACGTGATTAATGAACTGGCCAACTCGGTCATGCGGGCTGTGGTCGCGGATGCCCAGGACGAGGATGCCCTGCGGGAGCTCGACATCGGCAGCTTCGACCATGTCTACATTTCGATCGGGCAGAACATCGAGGCCAGCATCATGGCCACCCTGATTGCCAAGGACCTCGGGGCCGTGGACGTGACCTGCCGGGCGGAGAACGCCAACCACGCCCGGGTCCTGGAGCGGGTCGGTGCTGACCGGGTCGTTCGGCCGGAGCATGACTTGGCCCAGCGGCTGATCTTCCAGCAGCTTAATCCGAGTGTGGTTGACTATGTTACCTTGAGCAAGGAGACGACCCTGGCCGAGGTCAGCATTGATAACCCCAAGTTTGCGGGAAAAACCTTGGATGAGCTCGACTTTCGTAACAGGTACCACGTCAACGTGATTATCATCGTCGGGGCTGATGACCAGGTCAACCAGATGCCACAGGCCAACGATGTCATTCAGCTCCACGATAAGGTGACGGTGGTCGGCCAACTCAAAGATATTCAGAAACTCAATGATATTGTTAATTAGGGGAAGAGAAAATGAAACTACGGGGAATTAATGTTGTGACCATCTTGGCGGTGGCCTTCTTTGTGATTGTATTCGGCTTGATCGGGACGCTTGTCAGTCACCAGTACTGGAACCTGATCTGGCTAGTCCTGCTACTGGCCTGGACGCTGATCCTCCTCCACACGATAACTCAGGGCCACTTAAAGATTTGGCAGGCGCTGGTTGACCGGATGGCATTTAGTGATCACGCCCAGATACTGGACCTCAGCGCTGGCCGGTTGAACGATCTGCTCCTGTTGGCGAAGAATTTGCAGGCCCCAGCCAAGGTGACCGGAACCGGTGACTGGCGCCAGGACCAGCAGGATGTGCAAGCCCGAGTGAATGCTGCCAAGGTGGCTGACCGGGTTCGGTTAGTGGATACTGACGTTTTTAACATGAACTTTCCGGACCGTAGTTTTGACAATGTCCTGGTTGACCTGGCCTTTCACAACATCAGTCCAGCTATCAAACGCAACCGGGCGGTCCAGGAGGCGGCCCGCGTTCTGAAGGCCGACGGAACCATGGCCATCGTGGATTTTGCCCACGTCGATGAGTACCAGCAGATGTTGGCTAACCTGGGCTTCGACGATATCCGGGTGGTCAACACCGGTTTCAATGGCTGGTGGGGTGGCCCCTGGACCACGACTAAGATGATCGTTGCACGGCATTTTCGGCAAAGGAAGTAATCAAGATGAAGTATCTAACAATTGATGGCGAACGCTTGAGTCAGATTGGGATCGGTGGTGCAGACCTCGGTCGGCGCCCGATCGATGAGGTGCAGGCTATTCATTACGGCCTGGAGCACGGCATTAACGTAGTCGACACGGCGGAGAGCTATCCAGGAAGCGAGGAGCTGATCAAGTGGGCGATGACTGATATTGACCGGCAAAAGGTCTTCCTGGTCTCTAAGGTGCTGCCAAGTCATGCTACTCCCGATCAGGAACGGCGGAGTCTGGAAGGTAGTCTGAAACGACTTGGGACCGACTACCTGGACCTTTATCTGCTCCATTGGCGGGGAAATGCTGACTTAACTCAGGCAGTGGCCGGTCTGGAACAGCTCAAGCAGGAGGGCTTGATCCGGCACTGGGGTGTTTCTAACTTTGATGTCAAGGACATGGAAGACCTGCTCAAGGTGCCGCATGGTGACCAGGTCTTTGCCAACGAGGACCTCTACAACCTGACTAGTCGGGGCGTCGAGTATGACCTCCTGCCGTGGCAGGCTAAACACCAGATTGGCTTCCTGGGCTACTCACCATTCCACGCGGTGGGTTGGAACTACCTGCACCCGACCAAGGTCCTGCGCGACATTGCGGCGGCCCACAATACCGATCCCTATCCGGTGATGTTGGCTTGGATTACCCGGAACAATAACCTGGTAACCCTACCTAAGGCGGCAACGGTTGACCATGTGAAGGGCAACATTGCGGCGATGGATATTAAGCTGACGGACGAGGAGCTGGCGATGATTGATCGGGAATACCCGGCCCCGACGAAGAAGGTTCCACTGGAGAAAATCTAATCATAGGTATGCAAAAAGGCAAGACGGCGTTAATCGCTATCTTGCCTTTTAATGTTTTCTAGAAAAATAACTTACTCATGATAATCATGAAGATTAACAGGCAGGTGGAACTGATGGCCGCGGCACCGAAGACCGCGCCACCACGCTTGAAGATCACCCGGAAATTAACCGACAGACCAAGGGCGGCCATTGCCATTCCCAAGAAGACGTAAGCCGCTTGGACCAGGACGTCCAGGGCTGCTGCAGAGAATGGTAGGAAGGTTCCCAGAATACTGGTGAGGATAAAGCCCCCGAGGAACCACGGAATTGGCAGCTTCTTTGGTGCGGCAGTGTGCTCCTCGACACTTTCCTCAACCAAGCGGTGCTGGTACCAGTAACCGACGATCAGGGCCACTGGGGCAAGCAGGAGCACCCGTGACAGCTTCATGATCAGGGCGTTGCTCAGGCTGCTCTCGCCGAACGCACCCCCGGCCGCAACGGCGTGGGCGATTTCATGAAGTGAGCCCCCGGCAACGATCCCAAACTGTGGATCGGTTAGGTGGAGGAGTGGCTTGATCCCGATCTCGATCAGGGTGAAGACGGTCCCCATCACACAGACGACGGCCACCGCCAGGACCTCGTCTTCGCGCTTGCGTTCCTCATCGGTGGTTTCTAGTTGTGGTGAAACACCCATGACGGCAGCCGCACCGCAGACCCCACAACCACAGGCACTAAGGATTGCTAGCTCAGCACTAGCCCCGAACTTACGACTAAGGTAGTAGGTCAAGATGATGGTCCCAGTAACGGCCACGATGGCCACCAGGATCGTCTTGACACCCGAGTCAGCGAGCTGTTCCAGGTTCAACCGGAAACCGAGCAGGATGATCCCTAACCGAAGGAACTTGTTAGAGATGAAGCCGACCCCAGCTTTAGCCTCTGTCCGCAGACCAGCTGGTGCCAGCTGCATGGCGATTCCCAGCAGGAGTGCCAGGACCAGGGCCCCGATCAGGTTGACGTAGGGCAGCTTAGCCAGTAGGATTCCCGCGACGGAACAGATTAGTGTCATAATGGTTGCCAGCCAAAATGACTTAGTTTTCATAATTGACATTGTTTTCCATTACCCCCTCAAAAAAGTGACAATACCTGTCTAACTGTACCAAAGATCCCTACAGAAACAAGGGAAAATTGGCAAAATCTGGCATGTAACCCCTTTCCGGCCGGCATTTTCTGCGGGGTGGGGGTAAAATGATGGTTAGGATTTCAATGAGGGGGATCAGAAAATGCAGATTAGTAACGTGCAACTGGGGCAACCATACTCGTCACTGGACATCTACCACAGTGCGAGTGACGTGGCCCTGCCGGCGGTGGTGATCGTTCCGGGAGGTAGCTACCAGCAGATTAAGGAGCGTGATTCCGAACGGGTCGCCATCACTTTTGCCACCCACGCCTTCCAAGCCTTTGTGGTTCGGTATCCGGTCTTGGGACATCGGGATTATCAAGCGGCTAAGACGGCAGTGGCCCAAGCCTTTGATTACATTGTTGACCATGCCACGGAACTAGATGTTAATCCCAACCAATTAGGGGTTATTGGTTTCTCGGCCGGTGGCCAGCTGGCGGCCGCCTACAGTAACCAGCCCGCCACTAAGGCTAAGTTTGCTGCCCTGGGCTATCCAGTGATTAAGCCAACCATTGATGACCGGATGGGGGTCAAGACCGAGGACGTCAGCCAGCTGGTGACGGACCAGACTCCCGCCACTTTCATCTGGGGAGCGGTCAAGGATGACTTGACCCCTTACTTGGACCACGTCAACGCCTATGCAATGATGCTGGCTCAGCATGGGGTGCCGTTTGAACTGCATGAATTTGGCACTGGTAACCACGGGATTGCGCTTGCTAACAAGTACACGGGAATCGTCAACCGAGACCGGGTTGACCGCCATATGAGTCGGTGGTTCCCATTGTTCCTGGAATGGTTCGCGGAAGTTGTTAAATAAATGAAAAGACCGATTAGGAGGCTTAATCTTCCTGGTCGGTCTTGGTGTTTTAAAGCGCCTCGTGAACCATCTTGATGTGGGGCGTCGAGACATGAATGTAGGGTTCACCCTCACTGTGGAAGCCAAACTTCTGGTAGTAGCCCTCCACCTGAACTTGGGCGTCAATTTCAATTTCATTTCCCGGGAAATAGTCGTGGATGGTTTCCATGATCTGGTGAATAAGCTCATTTCCCAACCCCTTACCACGGAAATTGGGTGCGGTGACAACCCGGCCAAAGGTCACCAGGCCAGGCTGCTTCAAGAAAACCCGGGCGTAGGCGGCAATCTGCCCATCTAGTTCATCGTAGATATGGATTGCCTTGAGGTCGTTGTCGTCAATGTCGTTATGGATTCGTTTTTGTTCGACGGTAAAGACCTCGTCACGGAGCTTGTAGATTTCA
Organism: uncultured Lactobacillus sp.; assembly: GCA_945971245.1. Taxonomy (GTDB): domain Bacteria; phylum Bacillota; class Bacilli; order Lactobacillales; family Lactobacillaceae; genus Limosilactobacillus. Next base: position 465 of record CAMFOZ010000011.1, on the reverse strand, counting down.
AATAGTTTCATTGTTGATAAGTCATCAAATGGCCGTCTTTGCCACATGTTATTTGCCTTCTTTATGATAGATTACTTAAATTGTAACGCGTTTTGTCGCTACCTCGTCAATAAAATGCTGATCGTGTTCGATGATCAGCATGGCGGGGCGTTCCTGCTTGATCAGTTGGATCAACTGCTCCTGGTTGTACGTATCGAGGTAGTTGAGTGGTTCATCCCAGATGTAGAGTTGGGCGGGAGTCAAAAGCGACCGGGCAAGCTCGACCTTCTTTTGCTGGCCCATGCTCATCTGGTCGATCGGGGTGGTGAAGCTGGCCCGTTCCATCCCCAGTTTCCGTAGCATGTTCAGTAACTGGTCAATGGGAAGGTGGTTACGCTGGGCAAATGCAGTGAGGCTGCCGTGCTGGTCGGTGTATTGTTGCCGGACCAGGCTGACCTTGGTTCCGTGGGCAAGACTGATGGTTCC
>CAMFOZ010000010.1 GCA_945971245.1 uncultured Lactobacillus sp. | reverse complement strand
TCAATAAGGAGTGGCAACACTTCTACGCTAAGTAAATGAATTTGGTTCTCACCAGAACGGTGAGGGCCATTTTTTGTTAAGCTGTTCTAAAAAATTTGCCAGAAGGCTAGTAATTTATGACCGGTTCACCTATGATAGGTGAGAAACTAATGAACGGAGAAAATAAAGATGAAATCAGCAAAATTAGCAAAAATCCTGACGGCTTCGGCCCTAACATTAACACTGTTAGCGGTACCGGTCAGTCAGGCCGTGGTGCATGCTGATGACCAAGTTACCAGCACCTCTGCTAGCAGCGCCAGTTCGACCAGTCAGAACCAAACTCATACTTTGAAGAAGTCCTACGTGGTTTACGGAGCTGGGGCGGCGGACAAGGATGAACTGAACCAGGTCCTGGCGGTCGGGGATGATTTTACTAATCTGACGGCGACGGCCAGCGACTACCAGAAGTACATCAACCCGAATGGCTCGACCACCAATGCGGCCATGGTTAGTTCGGTCTCCATTGTCCCGACCGATCCCGGATCTGGAGTTCAGGTCAACGTCAAGAAGTTCAATGGCGATAACAACATCACCAAGGTGACCGCGCAACAATACGCAATGGTTGCCCAGATGGCCGGGGTAACCGACGTGACGATCACTGTCAGTGCCAACCGGCCGGTTTCTGGTGAGTCCGCCCTGACCGGGGTCTACAAGGCAATTGCGGCTGACGGGGTCGATCTCGATAGTCAAAATACCCAGTCTGCCAACCAGATGTTGGACGCTACCAACGGGGCAATTGAGGCTAACAAGAACGACAGCTCCTACCCTGGTAAACTGATGGCAGCCGTTGGGGATACCACTAAGTCGATCAACCAGCAGAAGAAACAGGGAGAGACGCCGACTAAGACGGAGATCCAGAACACGTTTAACCAGAACTTGCAGGAACGCAACATTTATAATCAGACCAAGAACTACACCGGGCCGATTGTTAACGCCCTGGTTCAGTTCAACAATTCACCGATCAGTGCCAGCAAGGACTACAGCTCCCACGTCAGTGACACGATCAAGAACGTTAAGAATTCCTCTGGGGACATTATGAATAAGGCGAAGAAGTTCCTTAACTCTACCGATGGTCAGGCGGCCCAGCAGAAGGCCCTGTCCTGGTGGGATAAGTTTGTCAACTGGCTACGTAGCTGGTTCTAGGAATAAGCAAAACGGGAAGCCATCGTTGCGGATGGTTCCCGTTTTTTAGTTCATATAGTTATCATAGTCAAAATAAAACGCCGCACGATCTGTCATAGCTGACCGTGTGGCGTTAATTAGTTATTTCTGCTGGGAATGTGACAATTAGGCTTGCAATATTCTCAGTGGAAAGCCCAGGGAGATCATATCAGTTACCGCTGCCGGGAACGTTATACTGTGCACCATGTGGGAGGGTGAATGCAAGATTATTGTAGCCGTTCCAGGTTGTCTGGTAGTGATAAAGGGCGGTTTCGTTATTGTGAATCGTTCCGGTCGTCGGTTGCCCCAGGGCTGCATTAACCTGGTGGGATACCCGTGCGATCTCCTTGGGCGTGGCAATTTGAAAATCAGTGCCATCGATCTGGGCGTCCTTACCCTGCAGATGGTCCCTGGTAACGTGGTCCATCGCACCGTGGTAATTCAGGTAGATGGTGGCCACGTTGTTAATCGGGAAGTTGGTCCGCACGCCATCAGCAACGGATGCCATCAGTTCGTTAGCATCGCTGAGGGACCCCTGCTTCTTAAAGGTGGTAATGGCTGATTCAATCACCTGCTGGCCCCGGCGCTGACGTCCGTAATCGTTATTCGGATCATCGTAGCGCATTCGGGAATACTTCAGGGCTTCGTCACCGTTTAGATGTTGCTTCCCTTTCTTGAAGTGGTGTCCTTCGTAGGTGAAGGCAAACGGGTTATCGACCGTTACCCCACCGACCGCGTTGACGACCTTTTTGAGGGTCCCCATGTTCAGGAGGGCGTAATAGTCGACGGGAACATTGAGCAGCTCGCTCACCTGGTGCTGGGCCAGTTTAGCACCGCCGATTGCGTAGGACGCGTTGATTTTCACATAGTCGGCACCATGGCTGGTGTTAACCTTAACCAAGGTATCCCGCGGAATGGCCGTCATGGTAATGGCCCGGCGCTGTGGGTTAACAGTCATCAACTCCATGGTGTCGGTATTGCCTGCGTAGCTTGTTCCCCGTCCGAGGGCCCCAACATCGGTTCCCATCACCAGGACGGTAAATGGTCGCTTTTCCTTGAGCTGGGTGGGCAGTTTCTTGTTCCCGACAACGGCCTTATCAGCGGCGGTTTGCCAAGCATGGTACTCGTAACCACCAATAAGGACGATGCCTAGAATGATCAGTAGTGCTAGCCAGCGCCAGTACTTCTTAAACGGCCGGCTAGAATGTTCTTTCGTCCGCATGTTACTTACTCCTTCATTTACTTCTGACGTTAATGTTAGTGGAAAACTGATATAAAATAAAATATCGTTTTATAATATTAGATATAAAGAAGTTGAATATCTGGAGGAGAACATGAATATTAAGCAATTACGGGCATTCCTAGTGGTGGCCCAGGAAAGACAGATTACCGCAGCGGCTAAGCGGCTCTATACGACCCAGCCGCCACTGTCTTATCAGATGAAGCAGCTGGAAAAAGAAGTGGGGGCCCAACTATTCATTCGTAACGCCCACGGAATTAACCTAACGGAGGCTGGTAGAACTTTCCTTCGCTACGCCCAGCAGATTGTCAACCTTGATCGTCAGGCCCGTGACGAACTGAGGCAAGAAGAGGGAGGCGTTATCGGGCAGATTAATCTCGGTCTGATTTCCTCGGCGGGCGGTTTGATCCCCAACGCCGCGCTCCGCTCCCTGACAAAGAGCTATCCCAAGCTAAACTTTAACATCACCGAGGCCAACACTTTTCAATTATTGGATCAACTCAATGATAACCTGCTGGACCTGGCAGTGGTCCGGACCCCACTGAATATGCAGGGACTGGAAAAGAAAATTTTGAACACGGATCGGATGGTGGCGGTTTATGATTCGACCAGCATCAAGTTGCCATCACAAAGTTTGCACCCTGATGACTTGGCAAAGCAGCCGCTGATTCTCTACCGCCGCTTTGAGGCCCTGTTTAACCGGGAGTTTGCCCAATTAGGGATCGTGCCGTTTTACGCGGTCAGGTGTGATGATGCCCGTACCGCGATTCTGTGGGCCGATCGCGGAATGGGCGTGGCGCTGGTACCAGAATCGATTGCGGAGGAGTATGCACATAGTACCGTGGTCCCCATCGATTATCCCGCCTGGAATACCCATGTTCAGCTGGTCTGGCGAAAGGATCAGGTAATGCGGCCGGTAATTAGCCATTTGATTAAACTGATGTAATTGATTTTTTAAAGTAAAAATAAGGCGCTGTCCGGTCTGACTGATCGGACGGCGCCTTATTAGGTGGGGCGTTATTAACGTTGGTAGTTTTCCTTGAGGAAGCTTTCCATATCCTGTGGGGCATGGCCGGTGATGTGACGGAAATCACGGGTGACACCATCCATCAGGCCCATGGCAGCGGCGTGGTACATCGAGGCAAGCTCGTCCCCGTCACCCTCGGACCGGTAGATATCGGCGAATTCCTGGATGGCGACTGGGGCATAGCCGATTTGCTTCCCCGTTGCCTGGGTCATCAGGTGGGCCAACTCGACCATGTTGTAGTTCTGTTCCATGGATAACAGGTAGTTCTGGCCGTGGTCACGAAGGTAGGGCTTGACGGCCACGTTAGCAATGGCCTCGGCGCTGTCCTGTCGACTGATGAAGCTCATTGCCTGGTCACCGATTGGGTAGATCACGTTCTGCCGTTCGATCAACTCTGGCAGGTAGGGGATCAGCGGGTCGGCATAGAGGGCATTCTTGAGGACCGCGTACTGAAGGCCTGATGAGGCGAGCCGGGCAGGGAGGTAGGCGTAGTAGCCGGCCATCTGGAAGGGGTTGTTGTATTGGTCGGCAATGAAACTGACGTCGACCAGGTTCTTAACTCCCGCCTGTTTCATGGCGGTCAGGGAGTTTTCAAACTCGTTGATCCGACCCTGGACGTCGTAGGTCAGGCTGGGAATATAGATAAGAACGTCGATCCCCGTGAAGGCAGCCGTCATCTTGGCAACGTCTTGATAGTCGATCGCGGCGATTTCGTAGCCTTCATCCTTGAAGTGGGCAGCCTTGGCGGGGGTGTGAACGCCCAGGCGAATGTTTTGCTTAGCAGTTAGCTTGCTGAGTTGGGCAACCACCTTTTGGCCGAGGTGACCAGTGGCGCCAGTAATTAGATACTTCATAATTAATCTTCCTTTCTTTGTTTAGCTTCTTTTTGGGCCTGCTTAACCAGGATGGTGTCGATGATATCTTGGAGGCTGGTCCGAGCCAGTTTAGCTTCTGCCGCTACCTCGGCCTGGTGGTAGGCCTCAGTGAGGGTTTCCTGGATATTGCCCCCGACGATGCATTCTGGATTAGTCTTGTGGTCAATTGTAAAGAGGTGGGAGTCATCTTCGACCGCGAGGAACACGTCGTACAGTGAGATGGCGGTTGGGTCCTTAGCCAGTGATGGCTCGGCGGCCCCGTGGACGGTATTGAGCAACCCCGCCTTGCGCAATTGACTCATCAGACGCCGGACCACTACGGGAGAGGTGCCGATGCTGGAAGCAATGTTGTTACTAGTCAGGGGAACCTTACCGTGATAGATATTGATGAAAGCAAGAATATGGATACTATCACTGAAGCGGGTTGAAATCTTCACGCTTATCACTCCTTCTGCGTCTATTGTAATTTATTAAGTTACAAATTTCAACAGTAAACGAGTTGACAAAAGCTAATTAAGAATCTATTATGGGTGTCGATGAAACTTAATAAGTTACAAAAAGGAGCGATATCGACATGCAGTTCAAAAAATTAATGGCGGCAGCCCTGTTGGCAACCGCAACCCTATTGATGGGGACGGTGGCTCCAGCGACAGCCAGTGCTGCCAGCAATAAGCCAATCATTGTTGGTTCCAAGAGTGTTCCGGAGAGTAAGACGGTCAGTGAGATCTACGCCATCGCTCTCGAGCATGCGGGCTACAAGGTGACCCGGAAGCAGAATATTTCTAATTCGGTAGTCTACAAGGCCGTGAAGACCGGCCAAGTAGATGTTTACCCTGAATATACGGGGACGATTGTGACGGCCTACCTAAAGAAGAATGGTCAAGGTAAGTCCGCCGCCCAGATGGCCAGCATTGCTCGCAAAGGGGTTGCTAAGGATGGCCTGACCACCTTCAACTACGCTCCTGATGATAACCGACAGGGGGTCGGCATTCGGACCAGTGTAGCTAAGAAGTACCACATTAATAATCTGAGTGACCTTCAGAAACAGGCTGGTAAGATTCGCTTTGCCTCTCAGGGTGAGTTTGAAAAGCGGCCGGATGCGCTGCCAGCGATGAATAAGGCCTATGGCAAATTCAACTTCAAGTCGATCAAGGACTATGACGCCAATTTGCTCTACAAGATCATGGCGCAGGGCAAGGCCGATGCCGCACCGGTTTCCACAACAGATGGGCAGCTAGCTACCAGCAAGTTCCAGCTCGTCAAGGATAACAAGAACATCTGGCCACCATACAACCTGGTCCCGCTGGCTAACAAGCAGGCCGTCAAGCGTTACCCAAAGATGGAAAAGACGCTGAACAAGGTTGATGCTAAGCTGACCACCAAGGCGGTGACCCAGTTGAATAAGCAGGTCGGTGTTGACGGGCAAAATTATCGTACCGTCGCCCAGAATTGGTATAATAAGAACATGAAGTAAACCGTTGAAAGCTGTGATAAACAGATCACAGCTTTATTTATATCAGGAGGCAACCCTTGTTAGCGCAGATTATTCATTATTTTCAAACCGATAGCGGCCAGTACTGGCAATACGTCGGCCAACATATCCTGCTGAGCGTCATTACCCTGGCCATCGCGATGGTAATTGCCTTGCCACTGGGCTATCTCGGTTCCCGGGTCAAAGCGGTGGCCAGTTTCTGCACCGCCTTCGCCCAGGTGCTGCGGATCATTCCCAGCCTGGCATTATTGTTCCTACTGATTCCGTTCATCGGGACCGGGATCGTGCCGGCCCTGATCGCCCTGGTGGTTCTGGCCCTGCCGCCATTGATGATCAATACTATTCTGGGGTTCAATGAGGTCAGCCCCACCTACAAGGAGGTCGGTCTGGCACTTGGAATGGATCGGCGTCAGCTGCGGCGGCAGATCGAGATCCCGCTGGCAATGCCCTATATTCTGAACGGGATCAAGCTGGCCCTGGTGGAAATCATCGCCAGTGCGACCCTGGCGACCTACATCGGTGCTGGGGGCTTGGGAACGTTAATTTTCACCGGCCTGGGCCTGTACGACATGTCCTACGTCGTGATCGGTGGGGTCAGTGTGGCCCTGCTCTCGCTGTTATCAATGCTCGGTTTTGATTTTTTGATTAGGAAGGTACAAAGAAATGACCAAAGCAAGTATTCAATTTAAGCACGTCCAAAAGAGCTTCGGTGACAACTTGGTCATCCCCGACCTCTCCTTCACCGTCCAGGAGGGGGAGTTCGTCACCATCCTCGGTTCCTCAGGGAGTGGTAAGACGACCCTCCTTAAGATGATCAACGGTCTTCTCACCCCGAGCGCTGGTGAGATCCTGATCGGGGGCAAGAAGCTGGCCGACCAGGATCTCGTTGATCTCCGCCGGCACATCGGTTACGTGGTTCAGCAGATCGGTCTCTTTCCACACATGACAATTGCCCAGAACATTGGGGTCGTTCCCAAGATGCTTAACTGGCCACATGAGAAAATTGTTTCACGTGTAACAGAGCTCCTTAAGCTGGTCCAGCTCGACCCAGAAAGCTTTGCGGATCGCTACCCCAGCCAGCTGTCGGGTGGTCAACAACAACGGGTTGGCGTGGCCCGGGCCCTAGCGACTAATCCACCCTATGTCCTGTTTGATGAACCGTTCGGGGCGCTGGATGCCCTGACCCGGTTGGAACTGCAGCGGGAGGTCAAGCGGATCCACGATAGTCTGGCTAACAAGACCTTCCTCTTTGTCACCCACGACATCAACGAGGCCCTCTTCCTTGGCCAGCGGGTGATGGTGATGCATGACGGTAAGATTGAGCAGTTTGCGACCCCTGAGGAGGTTGTCACCCACCCGGCAACGGCCTTCGTTAAGGAGCTGCTGGGAACCGTCCAGCAAAACGAGCAGTTATGGGGGCGGGTCCATGATTGAGTATTGGCAGATGAATTCCAGCGAGATGCTGCAGGAGGTCGGCCAGCACGCCCAGATGGTCCTGCTATCGCTACTGATTGCCCTATTAGTGGCAATGGTGCTCGTTTTGGTGTTTCTGCGTCGCCAAAACTGGCTGAACGGTCTGGTCTACTTTTTCTCCCTGCTGTACTCGATCCCCAGCTTCGCCTTCTTTGCCCTCCTATTACCTTTCTCGGGCCTGGGAATGCGGACGGCGGTGATCGTCTTGACAGTTTACTGTGAGTATATCCTCCTGCGCTCCTTCATCACCGGGATCCGGGGGGTGGACCCAAGCTTGGTCGAGGTGGCCCACGGAATGGGAATGACACGTTGGCAGACCTTCTACAAGGTTCAACTTCCCCTGGCAATGCCGGCGATCTTCAGCGGTATCCAGGTGGCCCTGGCGTCGACGATGGCGATGGCCACCATTGCAGCCACGATCAATGCCGGTGGACTGGGGCAGCTGCTCTTTGATGGACTACAGAATCAGCAGGTAGTCCCAATTCTCTGGGGAACCCTGTTGACGATGGCCCTAACCCTCGTTTGCGCCGGTTTGATCTGGCTATTGCAGTGGGTGCTGACACATCGTTGGTTGAAAATGGTTAAGTGAAGTTCTTTACAAACGGCAAGTTAGATAGTATTCTTAAAATAAACTAAATATATTTCTTCGGGGCAGGGTGAAATTCCCAACCGACGGTAACAAGTTAATCTTGGAGTCCGTGACCCGCTGATCATTATGATTAGTGGTTGAACCAGTGCGAGTCTGGTACCGACAGTTAAAGTCTGGATGGGAGAAGAAATCAATATACTAGGACACTAGTAGTGTTTTTAAATATCGTTAATGACCCCGGATAATTGTTTATTATCCGGGTTTTATTTTTAAAGCTGTACTAGGACTAGGCTAAAAAAGCCCCGAGAGATATTCTCGGAGCTTTTTTGTTGGGGAGGGAAGACAGATGCAAGTTGATGAAAAATGGATGGATTTGGCAATTGTGCAGGCAAGGCGGGCCGACTATACGACCTGGCAGAACCCCCGGGTCGGCGCTGTGGTCGTCAAGGATAATCAGCTCCTGGCGACGGGACACACCCACGAATTTGGCGGTGTTCACGCAGAACGGGACGCGATCGGGAAGTTAACGGCCTCCCAACTGCAGGGTGCAACCCTGTATGTGACCCTAGAACCCTGCAGTCATTACGGGAAACAGCCACCGTGTGCTGACCTGATTGTTGGTTCAGGTATCCGACGGGTCGTGGTTGCGGAGACCGATCCCCATGCGCTGGTGACCGGGAAGGGAATTCGTCGGTTACGTGATAGCGGACTGGAGGTTGTCACGGGGGTCCTGGCTGACCGGGCCGCGGCGGTGAATCCCCACTACAACTTTTATTTTCAGAAACACCGGCCATGGGTCACACTCAAGCAGGCAGTGTCACGTGATGGCAAGGTGGCTGCGGCTCCCGGAGAGCGGACCACGATTACCAATCAAGCAGTTTATGACCGGGTTCACCAAGAGCGGGCCTGGTTTCACGGGATCGTCATCGGTAGTCAAACGGCCATTGTCGACAATCCCACTCTTCTAACTACGGCATCAACCGGCTTTCCTCCGGTCCGGATTATTCTCGACCGACGGGGCCGCCTGGCGCAGCATTCAGCCCTCCAGTTATTGCAAGATGGGGCCGCACCTACCTGGGTCTTCACCAGTGATCCCACATTGAAGGAGCGGCTGGCTGATAGTCATGCTGAGGTGATCTACCAGGCGGATGCTGGTATCCCGGCGGTTGTAGCTGAGTGTGGCCGTCGTGGTTTGCAGGCCCTCTATGTTGAGGGTGGACCGACCATTCACCGGGCTTTCCTGAAGAGTGGTCTGGTTAATGAGCTCTTGACCTATCAGGGTACTGGTTGGCTTGGCGAACATGGAGTGGCTAGTGCCTGGCACCCTAGGCCCGGTGCGGCAGGAGAACTTTTAGGAGACAATATCAGAATAGTTGAGAGGATGGGAGCTAATGTTTAGTGGACTAATCGAAACGACGGGAAAGATCCGCCGGCTGGAGCAAACTGGGGAGACAATGCATTTAACTGTGGTCCCACAGGCAAGTGATTTTTTGAAAGGGGCGGTAGTTGGCGATTCAATTGCGGTCGACGGTACTTGCCTGACAATCGAGCAGTTTGTTGATGACGGCTTCACCGTTACATTAATGCCGCAGAGCTTTATCAAGACGATCTTCAAGGAGCGGCGAGTTGGCGACCTAGTAAATCTCGAGCGCTCGCTGAAAATCGGGGACCGACTGGAAGGCCATATTGTAACGGGCCACGTCGATGAGGTCACCCGGGTGATTGACCGCCGAGTGAACGAAAACGCCATTGAATTGACCTTTGCACTGCCATCGCGGCTTCGCGGACAGGTAGTTTCGCAAGGAAGTGTCGCCATCAACGGGGTCAGTCTGACGGTAATGCGGGCCGGTGAGAATGACTTTAGTGTCGGCTTGATTCCCCATACCCAGGCGGTGACCAGCCTCGATGGACTACAAGTTGATGACCTAGTCAATATGGAGACTGATATCTTGGGGAAGTACGTTGCGAGAAATATGAAAGTGAGGTTGAAGTAATGAACGTTAAAAAAATCCAGGATGCATTAGCACAGCTGAAGAACGGTGGACTGGTGATTGTGATGGACGATCAGGACCGTGAAGCCGAGGGCGATATGATCGGTCTCGCCAGCAAAGCCACTCCAGCCAAAGTCAACTTTATGACCAAGTACGCGCGGGGGTTGATGTGTGTTCCCATGGTACCGCGGGTAGCCAAACGCCTCCAGCTACCCCAGATGACGACCGATAACACGGACCCATTTGGGACAGCCTTTACGATCAGTGTTGATCACCACTCAACCACCACTGGAATCTCGGCATTTGATCGGTGGCGGACGATTACCCACCTGGCAGATCCGCAATCGACTAACCAGGATTTCTACAAGCCTGGTCACATCTTCCCGCTGGTCGCCAAGGAAGGCGGAGTTCTGGAACGCAACGGTCATACCGAGGCGGCCGTTGACCTGGCTAAGCTGGCCGGGGAAGAACCAGTCGCCTATATCTGTGAGATCCTAAAGTCGAATGGGGAGATGGCCCGGTCCACGGAGCTCCACGAAATGGCGGCCGAATATAGCCTGCCGCTCATCACCATCAAGGAGCTTCAGGAGTACCGGCAAAATGAGGTGAGTAAACCTGTCGAAGAAGTGAAGCTCCCCAGCGCTTACGGAGATTTTCGCTTACGCTATTTCCCTGGTGGTAACCTAGCCCTGATCAAGGGGGATTTGAATAGCTCAGCCCCGACGATGGTCCGCCTGCACTCGGAGTGTTTTACGGGCGACGTCCTCGGCTCCCTGCGGTGTGACTGTGGGCCCCAGCTTCATGAGGCCATGCGACGAATTGAAGAGAATGGACGCGGGGTCATCCTCTACTTGCGACAGGAGGGCCGCGGAATTGGCCTGCGTAATAAGCTCAAGGCCTACCGTCTGCAGGAAGAAGGGTACGATACCGTGGAGGCCAATGAGCAGCTGGGCTTTGCACCCGACGAACGGGAATACGAAGTAGCGGCGCAGATGCTCAAGGAGCTCGGTGTAACTACGATTGACCTTTTGACCAACAATCCGGATAAGATCGACCAACTCCGCCTGGACGGGATTACCATTAATCGTCGTCTGCCGTTGGAAATCCAACCGAATGCACATGATCATAAGTATTTGGCAACGAAGAAGCAGAAATTTCATCACTTATTAAACTTGGAGGCATAAAAAATGAACGAATTTAGTGGAAAATTTGACCAGTAAAATCTAAAGGTTGCCGTTGTAGTAGCTGACTTCAACGCCACTGTTACTCGCCAGCTGATGGAAGGGGCCGTGGCGACCCTGGAGAAGTTTGGCGTTCCGACAGACCAGATTAATGTTTACCATGTTCCCGGAGCGTTTGAAATTCCCTTCATCAGTCAACGGTTGCTGGCAACTGGTCAGTTTGACGGGATCATGACTCTGGGAGCCGTGATTAAGGGTGAGACGGATCATTATGATTTGATCTGCCAAAACGTTGCCAGTGGGATCATGAACCTCAATGCTCAGGGCAAGATTCCGGTAACGTTCGGCATCCTGACCACCGATGATATTGAACAAGCAATGCAGCGGGCTGGCCTGAAGATGGGGAATGAAGGAGCCAGCACAGCTCAGAGTCTTCTGGAGATGATCTCGCTCAGCCGACAGATTTGATGACTTGCCTTGTGATGCCTTGGCGGTGCACAATCGGATTGCAGCGTTAGCACCGGCTTGTGATATAATCACGTTAAAACCGGAAAGGAAGCAGAACTAGTGAAGAGCTTTTTTAAGAATCAACGATTGACGGCCGGGATTGCCTTGACCAGCCTAGTCCTGTTGGTTATCACCGCGTTGCCGAGTCTCCATGCACCTAAGTGGATTCAGATTGTGTTCCTACTTATTTTCCTGATCTGTGCGGTCGTGTTTACAGTGACCTCAGGTTGGGAACGGCTCAAAGACCGGCAGTAAAAAATAACGACTACTGAACAGCATATTATTGTTCAGTAGTCGTTTTTTGGTTAGTCGAGGGTGACTTCGCCAGCCACGTCGGTTTCAAAGAATTGGGCAATTGCCTTGACGTCCATCCCCTGTCCGAGGCCCCACATCAGCTTGGTGATGGCACTTTCGGAGGTCATATCATGGGCACTAATGGCGCCTTCAACCAGCGCCTGTCGGCCAACTTCGTACTTAGTCAGGTCACTGCGTTCGTATAGGCATTGACTGGTGGCGATAACGGGAATTCCGCGTTTGATCAGTTCACCGACCGCCGCCGCGATGTTTCGCCGGATGTAGGTCATCCCGCCCAATCCATAGGCTTCGATGACGATCCCGTGGCAATCGTGTTCGGCCAGGGCCATCAAAAGCCGGGGATCAAAGCCAGGGAAGAGTTTAAACAGGAAGACGTTGGTGTCGATCTTAGTATTCAGGACGCACGGTTCAGCACTGCGCGGCCGTTTAGTCTTGATGGTGAAACCGTCGGAGGTCACCTCGGCCACTGGTGGGACATTGACGCTCTCAAAGGCGTCGAAGGCCGTGGTCCGCACCTTGACGCTCCGACAGCCCCGCATGATCTTCCGGTTGAAGGCCAGGTAGATGTTGGGCTGGAGGTTGGCGGCCGCCGCAAAGGCCAGTTGGAGGTTATCCGGGGCATCACTGAGGATGACGTTCATTGGGACCTGACTTCCGGTGAAGACCACCGGAATGTTAATGTGTTGGAGCATGAAGGTCATCATCGAGGCGGTGTAGGCCATGGTGTCTGTTCCATGTGAAACAACGATCCCGTCGTAGTCGTTGCGATACTGGTAAATCGCCTGGGCAATCACCTTCCATTCCTCCGGTTGAATGTTGGAGGAGTCTAGCTGGAGGATGTCCTTGACGGTGACGTCGTAAGGAACGTTGCCTAATGTTTGAATGAGCTGCTCACCAGTCTCGCCGGGTACGAGGCCCTGGTCCGAGACGACTGAGGCAATGGTGCCCCCGGTAGAGAGCAGGAGGATTTTCTTTTTTGTCATGTGAAACCACCCGTTTTTGCTACATATTCTAATTGGCTAATTTTAAAATAACAAGTCCCCATTAACATTACTGGGGCCAGTTCGTGGTGAAATCTTTAATGAGGGGTTGGAGCCGGTCGCGTTGGTCCTTCAGATAGGTTGCATAGAAGGTCATCGTGGCGGCCGGGTCGGTGATCGGAAGGGTAACCCGGTCACCGATGTGGTAGTCCTCAGCACCATGTTCACTGGTGATGTTGGTGGTGAAGAAGGGAAAGTTAGTGTACTTGGTCAGTTCCCTGAGGGCGTCGTAGTCGGTCTGGTAGAGAAACTTAGCGTCCGGAATATGGTCAGAGACGATCTTACGCCAAGGGCCGATGTCGCTGAGGACCACAAAGCTGATTCCCCGCAGCTCCTTGAAGGTGACTGACCGCTGGTTGGCCAGGTACATGAACTGGTCGAGGTTGACGAAGAGACGTTCCTGACCGAGGAAAATTGACTCCACTTGGTCACTTTGAATTTCACGGCTGCTGATGATCATAGAGAATTGTCGACTGCGCAGGCCATTGAGTAGCTGATCAGGCGGCATTAATTTAGGCCAAATCTGAAGGAGACGTGAGATTTGCCCACGTAGCTGTTCAGCTAGAATCCGGGGGCCCGGTGCTGAAAAAGCAACTTTGACAACCCGGTTAGTCTGGTCGTAATTACGGACCGTGGTGACCAGGGTCTGGTTATCCTGAAGTAGCTTCGTAGCGAGCTGGGCGGCCAACTTACCCGTGGGGGTGAGGGTGATCCGGTTTGGTTGGCGATCAAAGAGTTTCACCCCGAATTCCTCCTCCAGCCGTTGCATTCCCCGGGTCACCGTGGGTTGGGTGACATTGAGTTCGGCGGCCGTCTTGGCCAGGGTCTGGGCCTTGGTGAAGGTGACGAGGTATTCCAATAGGTAGTTATCAATCAAAATAATCCCGCTCCTTTCTAGTATACGTCGCATCTATACTACCATTGAATTTTGGTAATTTTCAAATCATGAGCTGGCAGTTAAGATAATGACAGTGAATGAAACGAAAGGAAGTTATCTCATGTCAGATGTAAATGTCCCAACTGTAAAATTAAATGACGGTGTTGAAATGCCAACCCTGGGCTTTGGTGTTTTCCAGGTTCCAGACCTTAGTCAAGCCGAACAAGCCGTTACCGATGCCCTGAACACGGGTTACCGTCTGATCGATACGGCGGCAGCCTACCAAAATGAAGAGGCTGTGGGTAAGGCTATCGCCAAGAGCAGTGTTAAGCGTGACGATATTTTCGTAACGTCCAAGCTCTGGGTGTCCGACTTCAACTACGAACGGACCAAGAAGGGGATTGATGCTTCTCTGGAAAAGCTCGGTCTGGACTACATTGACCTCTACCTCCTACACCAACCATATGGTGACACGATGGGGGCTTGGCGGGCGCTAGAAGAAGCTCAGAAGGCCGGTAAGATTCGTTCCATCGGGGTTTCTAACTTCTACGCTGACCAACTGAAGGATCTTGAATTAACGGAACCAGTTAAGCCGGCGGTTAACCAAATTGAAGTTAACCCTTGGTACCAACAAGACCGGGAAGTTAAGTTTGCTCAAGGTGAAGGTATCCGGGTTGAAGCCTGGGCACCATTCGCCGAAGGTAAGCACAACATCTTCACCAACGAAACGATTGCCAAGATTGCGGCTAAGTACGGCAAGTCCAATGGTCAAGTGATCCTGCGTTGGCTCCTGCAACGGGGTATCACTGTTATTCCAAAGTCTGTTCACCAGAAGCGGATGGCCGAAAACATTGATGTCTTTGACTTTGAACTATCCGATGACGACATGAAGGACATGGCTAACTTGGATAAGAACGAAAGCCAATTCTTTGACCACCGTGATCCAGTTACGATTGAACAAATCTTCGGTTCCAGTCTGCGGGCCGTACAAGATAGCGAAAAGAGCAAGTTTTAAGGAGGTCCATTCAGAATGAATATTCCAACATTTAAGTTAAACGATGGTAACGAGATTCCATCCTTTGGTTTTGGGGTCTTCCAAATCCCCGCTGATGGTTCAACCTACAAGGCCGTTTCCAATGCCCTGAAGCTCGGTTACCGGCATATTGATACCGCCGCTGCCTACTTCAATGAACAGGAAGTCGGCAAGGCCATCAAGGACAGTGGAATTCCGCGTGACCAGATCTGGGTTACCTCTAAGATGTGGCTCCAGGACTATGCCTACGAGGATGCCAAGAAGGCCATTGATACGTCACTGAATAATTTAGGCCTGGACTACATTGACCTGTACTTGCTCCACCAACCATACGGTAAGGTTGACGAAGCCTGGCGGGCATTAGAGGAAGCGCAAAAGGCGGGCAAGATCCGCTCCATCGGGGTTTCCAACATGTCTCCAAAGCTCTGGAAGAAGTGGGTTCCGAACTTCAATGTTACCCCAGCAGTTAACCAGGTTGAATTCAACCCTTACTTCCAGCAGCAAGAACTGCGTGACATCTTAGCTGATAGCCACGTTGCCCTCGAAGCCTGGGCCCCGCTGGGCGAGGGTAACAAGGACCTCTTCGCTGAACCAGTCTTGAATGACCTGGCTAAGAAGTACAACAAGAACGTGGGTCAAATCATCCTGCGCTACGAACACCAACTAGGCGTAATTGTCTTCCCTAAGTCCGTCCATGAAGCCCGGATCAAGTCTAACGCCGAGATCTTTGACTTCGAACTGACCTCTGACGAAATGGATGCCCTCCGTAAGCTTGATAAGGGTAAGGGAATGCACGATCCTGATGCCCCTGGTGTTGAGGATGCATTGCTGAATGCCTTTGATATTCACGCTAACGACTAGATAAAAAGATAATCTCCCTAAAAGGTCTATCGCCAAGTCGGCTCCCTCCTCAGTCGGCGGCTGGTGATGGGCCTTTTGTCGTGTATTGCCTTGGTAATCGAAACAGTTATAATAAATGTAAGCGATTAACTGTAAAGGAGTGACGACGATGCCGATGGGAACGTATCAACAGGTTAAGGATGAACTCAAGAAACTGGGAATCAACGACTATGATGTAGTTGACCATCCAGCGGCCCACACCACGGAGGAAGCCGACCGCTACATTGCTGGTAAAGAAGGCGTGCGGACCAAGACGATGTTTCTGAAGGGCAAGAAGAAGAAGTTCTACATGGTCATCATGGATGACAAGAAGCGGATGGACTTCCATGAATTCCAGGACCTGACTGGGGCTAAGCGGGTTTCAATGGCTCGGCCCGAAGACCTGCAGGAACAGCTCGGCCTGGCACCAGGAATTGTTTCACCGTTCGGCCTGCTCAATAATACCGCTCACAACGTCCAGGTTTACTTTGATCAGGACATTGTTGACGAGCCGATTCAGACCTTCCACCCCAACGAGAATACTCACACGATCTTTATTAAGACCCCGGACCTCTTTAAGCTCCTCAAGGCTGAGGGCTATGATCCGGAAATCATTGACCTATAGAAAAAGCAAATGCCCCGGAAACCTGGAATTACCAGGTGTCGGGGCATTGTTATGTTTAATTGTCATTGATGATATCTTTAGTGAGGGCGTTAATCTTGACCTCAGTGGTATGGTGGCCATCGATCACGTCCACCTCCCAGACCTGCTGGCCATCATCATTTTCCAGCTTCCATCGCTGCGCCTTACCTTGCTTAGCTTCATTTTCAGCTAGCTTAGTGGCGTCCTGGCGACTGATCGTCTTGTCCAGGTCGAGGGCGTAGTACTTGTCGTCATGGTCGAGCTTAGTGGAGTGGCTCCACTTGATCTTACCCGTCTTGGCATTGATTGCGGCAGTGTATTCTTGCTCTTTGTCGAAGCCGTCGATCTGGTACTGATACCGGCTACCCTTGGGCTCTAGCGTGATCTCGGTAACCTTGGCATCCTTGAACTGCCGGTGGAACCGTTTGACGGCCTGCTCTTGGTTGAGCTTGATGTCAGCGGTTGTAGCCCGGGCCGCACTGACATTTGTTGAGTTGATGGCGAAACTGATACCACCAATGGCGCTGGTGGTCAGAACGGTAACGGCCATCATACGAACTAAGCGCGACTTCAGTGAACTTGGTTTCGTCATATTTGATCCTCCTGTAAAATCCGTGTTTCTTTAATATTAATTATAGCAGGTCCATAATTGGATTAATACTTTGAAGTGGTTAAGAATAACATAAGAATGGCTGATGCATAAGAATTGCGTGTTGCTTAGACTTCTTAGATATGGGGCTGATTGCGCCGATCTCGTTCAGAAAGTCAAAAATTTTTGGTCCTTATTGCTAAGAATGTATTCTTCGAAAATGCCATTTTGAAGCAATAGCTGCTATGAAAGTAGCGTGAAAACTTCGAAAAACGCATTTTTGGAGATTATCGTCAAAAAAATCCCCCGCAAAATGGTAAAAATGCCATTTTGCGGGGGATTCGCAATTTACTAATTTAGTTTATTATGGGCGCAGCCGGTTGAGCATCCGTGGAAACGGAATGTTTTCTCGAATGTGGTCTTGCAGGGTGATCCATGCCAGGAACCGTTCCAGCCCCATTCCGAAGCCAGAGTGCGGCACGGAACCGTACTTGCGGAGGTCATCGTACCAACCGTAATCTTCCTTGTTCAGGCCGTTTTCTTCCAGCTTGTTGGTGATGTATTCGTAGTCGTAAGAACGTTCGGAACCACCAATGATTTCACCATAGCCTTCTGGAGCCAGGAGGTCGGCACAGATAACTTGCCGGTCATCCTCCGGGTCAGTAGGCATGTAGAAGGCCTTGATTGCCCGTGGGTAGTTCATGATGAAGACCGGCTTCTTGAATTGGTCAGCCAGGTAGGTTTCTTCTGGAGAGCCGAAGTCGTCACCGTACTTGGAGTCGAAGCCGCCTTCTTGCAGCATTTCGATGGCCTTCTTGTAAGTGATCCGTGGGTATGGCAGCTCAGTGAATGGCTTCAGGCTATCCACGGAACGACCAACCATTTCCAGTTCGGTTGCACAGTGGTCAATCAGGTCTTGAACCAGGTAGGCAACATATTGTTCTTGGATCTTCAAACTTTCGTCCTGGTGCATCCAGGCCATTTCAGGTTCGATCATCCAGAATTCAGTCATGTGCCGACGGGTCTTGGACTTTTCGGCCCGGAAGGTTGGACCCATCGTGTAGACCCGACCAAGAGCCATGGCCCCGGCTTCGGCATAGAGCTGACCGGATTGTGACAGGTAGGCGTCTTCATCGAAGTACTTCACGTCGAAGAGTTCCGTCGTTCCTTCTGGCGCACTGGCGGTCAATTCAGGAGCGTCGAACTGGGTGAAGCCGTGCTTGTCGAAGAATTCCATCGTGGCCAGCTTGACCCGACTACGGATCCGCATTAATGCCCACGGTTTGCGGGAACGCAGCCACAGGTGACGGTGGTCAAGCAGGAAGTCGATCCCGTGTTCCTTGTTACCAATTGGGTAGTCTTCACTAGCCCCAACGACTTCGATGTCCTTGATGTGGATTTCGTAACCGAACTTGGACCGCTTATCTTCGGCGATCTCACCGGTAACGTAGAAGCTGGTTTCCTGGTGCAGGTCGTGCTTAGCCAGGTCAAAGGTTGCTTCATCGACATCATTCTTCCGGATGATCCCTTGGAAGAAACCAGTACCGTCCCGCAGTTGCAGGAAGGCGATCTTACCACTGGACCGCTTGTCTGTCAGCCAAACACCGATTTTAACGGTTTCGCCAACGTGCTTAGGTGATTCACTAATCGTAATTGTTTCCACTGTTGAATACTCTCCCAACCTAATTTATTTTTACAGAATTTGAATATGTGCTGCTTCACATTTCTTCAGCATATCTTCTGGCCAAACACTGGCTTGTACTTCCCCAACGTGAGCCTTGCCCAGCAGGAGCATGCAAAGCCGAGATTGACCAATTCCTCCACCAATTGTATATGGTAATTCGCCGTTGAGCAACATTTTATGGAATGGTAACTTGGCCCGGTCTTCGGCGCCAGCCTTCTTCAGTTGTTCACGCATGGACTCTTCGCTGACCCGGATCCCCATGCTGGAGATTTCCAGCTTACATTGCAGGGGTTCATACCAGAAGATGATGTCCCCGTTGAGCTGCCAGTCGTCGTAGTCTGGTGCCCGGCCATCGTGTGGCTTACCGGAGCGCTTGAGCTTGTCACCGATCTTCATGATGAAGACCGCGCCCATTTCCTTGGCAATCTTGTCTTCACGTTCCATCGGGGTCAGGTCTGGCCAGCGATCTTCCAGCTCCTGAGTGGTGATGAAGTGAATGTCATCAGGTAGTTGGTAAACGGCGTCCGGGTAGAGTTCCCAGAGTTCGCGTTCGATCCGCTTGATAACCTTGAAGATCTGCCGAACGGTAGCCTTCAGGGTCGTCTCAGTCCGTTCTTCCTTGGCGATGATCTTTTCCCAGTCCCACTGGTCGACGTAGATGGAGTGGAAGTTGTCGACGTCTTCGTCCTTCCGGATGGCGTTCATGTTGGTGTAGAGGCCTTCGTGCATGCCGAAGCCGTACTTCTTGAGAGCCAGCCGCTTCCACTTGGCGAGGGAGTGGACAACTTCAATTGTTTCGTCTGGAATGGACTGCATGGAGAAGGAGACCGGTGTTTCGACCCCGTTCAGGTTATCGTTTAACCCGGTACCCTTTTCGACGAACATTGGGGCTGACATCCGCTGCAGGTGGAGTTCGTGCCCAAACTCATCCTGGAAATTTTCCCGGATGAACCGGATCGCTGCTTCGGTATCACGAATTGACAACTTTGGATCGTAGTCCTTTGGAATAATCAAACTCATAAATAACACTCCTTTAGAAATAATCGATATTTGGGAGCAAATAAAAAAGCCCTTCGTCCCCATCAACTAAGGGACGAAAGGCTTTATTCCGCGGTACCACCCAAGTTGTCTGGGTGAGAACCCAGGCCACTCTTTTCGAACACGTGCATGTTCTACCGGCGAGGTAACGTACCGGGGACGGCTGAGCCTACTTTGATCGAAACCATTTGGGTCAGCGGCATTGCGAGAAAGTGTTTTTCAGTCGTCCAGGGTCGGTCCGTTTCCCACTAGCACGGGCTCACTTAACGAATGCGGCGATTTACTCTTCTTCCTCATCGCTTTTGAAATCTTTAATGATATTCTAACCTATTTCTAAGTAATTGCAAGTCTTTTTTAGAAAATTTTTATCTGGTCGTCTGCAGATTGATCTTGGCAACCTGGCGGAGGATAACGAAGACGATCAGCGCTTCGATTGGCCAGGTGATGATCTCCTTAGGAAGCCGAACCGACAGCAGGGCCATGAATGTCCGTCCGGTGCTTGATGAGCTGAGACTCATCAGGTAGATCCACAGGGTCGTGAAGATGACGTTGGTCACCAGAATCTGGAAGAATTCGTAGACCAGGGCCCGTTGCCAGGTAACTTTTTGATTGTAGAGAAACATTCCGGCGATTACCCCGGAGATGAATGCTGACAGGGTAAAGCCGGGGAAGAACAGGGTTCCCGAGCTCAAGATCGTATTGGAAATTAAATCGTTGATCACCATCGCCAGCCCGCCGATCCAGGGCCCAAGAAAGTAACCGATCAAGGCGGTGGCGATAAAGCCCAGGCCGACCTTGACGACGGCGGGATCACCGACCGACAGCTTCCCGAGGACCACCTGGAGGGCGATCAACATGGAAGCTAGGGTCATCTGACGGGTAGTAAAACGTGGACCAGAAAAAGATAGAATTGACATTGTCAAAACCTCCCTAATTATTTTTTTGTTAGGGACGACATTGACTGGTGTC
Organism: uncultured Lactobacillus sp.; assembly: GCA_945971245.1. Taxonomy (GTDB): domain Bacteria; phylum Bacillota; class Bacilli; order Lactobacillales; family Lactobacillaceae; genus Limosilactobacillus. The sequence goes on along the minus strand of CAMFOZ010000010.1, from coordinate 8,152 downwards.
CAATGTGGTGAATGCGGAAAAACCAAGCGGCCCATTTGGCCTCCTTTCGACGTTCACATTCCGTTCCGTCGAACAATTACTCGGCAGTTCCTACCCCAACAGTGGGTAGTATACGATATATCCGGATATTGTTCAACCTATTTGCTTATAATAATAGTAAAATAAGAACTATATTCGTTGGGCACATCTAAATAGTTCACAAAAGCACAAAGAATTTTGCTTTTAGCGTTGTATTTCGTATGATAGTGACAATCAAATTCGCAAAGGAGGGTTTGCCATGCAGAAACGCCAACTGACTTTAATCCTAACCTGTATTGCCACTACTCTAGCAATCATCATGCTAGCGGTCCTGATGATCCCGGGGCGGGGCATTCACTATGTTTCGTCAGCGACCCTCCGCCAGCACTTTTTCCTGCGTAACGGTTGGTATTACGATGGTCGGGACTGGGCGTTTGTCCAGGGTGGTCATAAGGTGACCGGGACCCGCCAGATCAACGGAGTTACCTACCACTTTGCCCGCGATGGCAAGCAGGTCCTGCCTTACCGGATCAGCTACCAGTACCAGCTCTCCGGTGACCAGGGCACCAGCCAGCCGGCTAGTTCAAAATACATCATCCTGCACGATGTTGGTAGCCGGGCCAATGGTCAGCAAGCCGCCAGTTTCATGCAGCGGACGGCTAATAGCAATCAGGCCTACACCAACTTTATTGTCGGCGACGGCGGGACGGTTTACCAGATGAAGCGTCCGGGGATTGTCTCCTGGGGTGCCGGAGTGACGGCCAACCAGAATGCCCCTGTTCAGATTGAACTCGGTCACGCCAACAGTCGGAGTATGTTTCGGGCGGACTACCAGGCTTACGTTGCCCTGGCCCGGGACATGGCCGGGAAGTACGATATTCCGCTGACCCTCGACCAGGGCAGTACGGGAAGCAAGGGGATCAAGAGTCACCGCTGGGTCAGCCAGCACATCTGGGGTGACCACCAGGATCCCTATGAATACCTCACCCGTTACGGCGTCAGCAAGCAGGACCTGGCTAATGACTTGGCAGGAAAATAATAAAATAAGGGACCGTGACCAAAGCGCGCTTTGGCACGATCCCTTTTTTGCGGAGTTAAATTATTGATGGGTTTTCAATTTACTTATGAGCAGCCAGGTAGTCCTTGGTGTAGGAGTCCACAGCCCGGAATGCCTGGGCAACGTCGTTCGGTTCAACCTTGAATGGCAGCCGACTGATGGTGTCATTTTCAGAGCAGGCCGCCTTGGCAGCAGACAACAGTTCCTCATCGGAAGCGTCGGCCAGATGGAGGTCCTCAAGTGTCGTTGGCAGACCCAGGGAGAGGATCAGTTGGAAGTACTTGTTGTAACGTTCTTGGCTAGCTCCTTCGAGCATCAGTTGGGTCAGGGTCCCGTAAGCAACCTTCTGCCCGTGTGACAGGGAGTGGGTTTCCTCAAGCGTAGTCAGACCATCATGAATGGCGTGGGCACCGGAAAGACCACCACTTTCGAAGCCCAGGCCACTCATCAGGGTGTTGGCTTCAATGATCTTTTCCAGGGCGCTGGTAACAACGTGCTTCTTGACGTCGGCCACGGCCAGGTGAGCGTACTTGAAGAGGGTGTCTTCACACTTCTGGGCGATGGCGTTACCAACCAGGGTCTGCTTTTCGTTCAGCATCGTGTCGGCACCGGCTTGGGCAACCGCCTGGGCCTCGACGTTGGTGGCCAGGGCGTCGGCGATTCCGGCAATCAACAGGTTAACTGGCGCATTGGCAACCACCTGACTGTCGACCAGAACCAGGTCAGGGTTGTGAGAGTAGAAACGGTAGTGGTCGAAGCTGCCGTCATCGGTGTAGATAACTGACAGCCGGGAGCATGGGGCATCGGTTGAGGCCAGGGTTGGCATGATTACCACTGGCAGTCCCAGGTTGTCCGCGATCGCCTTGGCGGAGTCACTGGTCTTACCACCACCAAGACCGTAGACGACGGTAACCCCGTCCTTTTTACCAATGGCGGTGACCCGGTCAATCTCGTTGGTGGAAGATTCACCGTTGAACTTAACCAGGTCGACGTCATAACCGTTGTCCTTCAGGTAGCTCTCCAGCTTTTGGCCGACGATCTTATAGACACTATCGTCCGTCAGCAGCAGTGGCTTCTTACCAAAGCCCTTCAGATATGTGTCGCTCTTTAGAAGAACTCCCTTGCCTTGAACGTATGACGATGGTGAAGCAAATTCCTTAATCATAACAACAGACCTCCAATATGTTAATTTTGTAAGCGTTAACCTTACATAACTGATTGTACAACAGGAAACCGGTTGCCGGACAAGACCCTTAAGATGATCTTTGTTAAATTATGACAGACTTAACTTTTCTCTTGATGAATTAATGACTTTATAGGAGTACATTTCTGAATAGCGGTGAATAGTTATAAAAAGTTATAAAATAAATGGAAAGTTATAAAAAGTTATAAAAAGCGTGTACGGATCTAATCATTGAAGAGCAGCTGATAATGGATCAATTTTGACTAAAAAACGTCCCTGGACCGGGAATAGTCCAGGGACGTTTCGTGTTTAATATTAGTCTAAGCTCTTAGCAATCATAGCGTTGACGGCGGCCTTCTCAGAGTCGATCAGGACAACCTTGCTCTCGATGATCTTGATGTCCATCTTGATCTCCCGGGTCAAACCAGGTGTGTTGATCTTTGGTTCAAAGAAGGTCTTGAACTCGGTCAGACGCTCTGGTGTGTGGAAGACGCCCGCGGTAACGGTGATGAAGGTGGCAAACTCCATGTCGCCGCCGACCGTATCATTGAGCCACTGCCAGTCGGTCCGCAGCCAATCCCAGGCTGCCTGCTGGCCGGCATCGTTAGCGAGCACACCCCGGTACCAGGCCCGCAGATCTTGCGGCTTGATGACATTGGCGTTTTCGTAGAGGGCGATGATCTTCTTGATCGTTGCCGGGTCGGTCGTGTTTGGCAATGCCCCACGGATGTCCTGCTTGAAGCTGGCGTCGGCGGTGTCCTGGTAAGCCTTGATCAGCTTCTCGAATAACACGTCGTTACCGTAGTTCTGGACCTCGTTCTTGAGGACCAATCCCCGAACGTCGGCGGACAGTTGCTCCAGGCGATCCTGGTAGTCGTTAAAAATCTGGTGAGCAGCCGCAATTGAATCGGCGTTGCGGGCGTACAGGGAGGCGTTGAGAACGTATGGCCGGGTCAGTTGGTCATCGTTGCTCTCGCCGTCCTTAGGAAGCCAGCCAAGCCGGGCAACAGCTTGCTTGCTCAGCTGGTCAAAGAATTCACGCAGCGCTTGCTCTTCTTGACTGCCGGGCTGGACAAACATCTTCAGGTTGTTGGCGATGTGGTAGAGCTCGGCGTTGACGATGGCGGATGGGCTGTTGGCGAACCGCTTCAACAGCGGTACCAAGTCAGCGTAGGAGACCTGTTGACCTTCCGCAAGCAGCCGCAGATCCTGGAGTAATTGCCGCTGACTGATTGGATCTAGCTGGTCGGCGCTAGCGAGGATGTCCTTCAGCAGGGTGTCATCATACTTGACGATGAAGTGGGAATTATTGCCAACGTTGAGCCGGAATGGCTGCCCGTTCTTGGCCCGCAGTTCCTGGTAATTGCCAAGAACCACTTGCTTATCAGTCATGATCTGCGGTGCGGCATCGTAATTACTGTTCAACGGAATCTGCCAGGTCCGGCCCTGGTCAACCCCGTCACCGATGAAGAACTGCTTCTGGCTGAGCACGAGTTGGCCCTGGTCATCGACTGCTGCTGTGACTACTGGGTAGCCAGGCTGCTCCAGCCAGGAGTTCATGATCTTACCGATATCCAGGCCGGATGCCTCACCGAGGGCCTGCCAGAGGTCGCTCCCCTTGGCGTTGTGGTACTTGTGGGCAGCAAAGTAGTTCTTCAACCCCTTGCGCAGGGCGTCGTCACCGAGTAGGGCCCGGACCATTACCAGCATCCGAGAACCCTTGGCATAAACGATCGCGGAGTCAAAGATGGAATCAATCTCGGCCGGGTTGTTGACCGCAACGTGAACCGGCTGAACACCATCCGTGGCATCCCGCTGCAGGGCCATTGGGGCTTCTGAGGTCTGGAAGAGTTCCCAGATGTGCCAGTCAGGATGAATGGCGTCGACGGAGACGTATTCCATCATGTTGGCGAAGCTCTCGTTGAGCCAGAGATCATCCCACCAGTTCATCGTGACCAGGTCACCGAACCACTGGTGCGCCAGCTCGTGGGTGATTACGGTGGCGACCAGCTGTTTCATGTCCAGGGAGGTGTTATCAGGGTCGAGTAGGAGGTAGGCTTCCCGGTAGGTCACCAGCCCCCAGTTTTCCATGGCCCCAGCTGAGAAGTCGGGCAGGGCCAACTGCCATGAGTGCGGCAGCGGGTAAGGGGTCTGGTAGAAGTCTTCGTAGAACTCGATGGCCCGCTTGGCGATATCAAGGGCGAAGTCGAGCTCCTTAGGCTGGTGGGCCTTGGTAGCGAAAACGCCGACCTTGACGCCGGACTTGGTCTCCGTCAGCTTACTCTGCATTTCCCCGAAGGCAAAGGCTACCAGGTAGGTAGACATCCGCACCGTTTCCTGGAAGTAGTGGACGCCGTTTTCGACGTGGTCCTCTGGCATGTTGGCGATGATGGTTTCACCAGGGTGCTCGTCGTACTTGATGGCGAGGCTAAAGGTGGCCTTAGCTGCCGGTTCATCGACACTTGGGAAGGCCTGACGAGCGGCGGTGGTCTCAAACTGGGTCCCGATCAACTGCTTCTTTTCCCCGTTGACTTCGTAATAGGATGGGTAGATCCCCATCATGGTGTCGGTCAGGGGCGCGGTGTAGTCGATGGTCAACGTTACCGCCCCAGCTTGTGGAAGGGTGATGTTGATCGTTTCTGCCTGGTCATCGGTGGTAAATGGGACGTCCTGGCCGGCCACCTGGACGCTTCTTACCTGCAGGTATTTTTGGTTGACGGCGATCTGCGCCTGGCTAGCGTGACCAGTAATGGTTGTCCGACCGCTGATCGTCTTCTTACCCCGGTCGATGTCGAGGTAGAGGTCATAATGTTCTGGTTGGAAGGTATCCAACAATCGCTTGTTTGCTGTCATTAAAAAACTCACTTCTTATTTTTAGGATAGTTTAATTATACGGCGAAAGCGGGGCGGGGCAAAGAAATTACTCTGGTGAACTGATTCCTGCTGTAGAATAGAAACGTTACTAAATTTTTAAAAGAAAGTGGTGAGTAAATGTCGATTGGCCAAATTTTTAACCAAGTCGTCATTATTTTTTTATTGATGTTGATGGGGGCTTTGATTCGCAAGACTAATTTTCTGCACCTTCAATCGATCAATGACCTGACGAACATTACCCTTTATTTTTTGTCACCTGTCGTGATCATTCGAGCGTTTGAACAGCCGTTTTCCAAGACCCGCTTTTACCAATTAGTTCTGCTGGTGATTGCAGTCTTCCTCACTTATTTTGTTTCAATCATCATTGCCAAACTAATCTTTCACCGGGTGCCGGACCAAAACATTCGGCGCATTGCTACCTATGGGAGTATCTATTCTAACAATGGCTTCATGGGGGTCCCACTTGCTCAGGGACTGTTTGGCAGTGTCGGGGTGTTCTATGCCGTGGCATCGATGGTCGGCTTTAACGTGATGTCGTGGACACAGGGGATCGGGATCTTCCGGCATGCCAAGTGGCAGGACTTAGGGCAGCAGGTTAAGAAGATTATTCTGAATCCCAATATCATTGCAATCATTCTTGGTCTGGCGATGTTTATCAGCTCCTACCGGCTGCCGAAGCTGGTGAGCGGCTTTATCAATTACACCAGTCCAGCGTTCACGCCGCTCTCGATGATTGTTATTGGAAGTAACCTGGCCAATCTTAATTTACGTGACGTTAAGCTGCCGCGGGCCTTATGGGTCAGCCTAATCCTCCGTAACCTGATTTTCCCAATCATCGGTATTCCAATCCTGATGATGCTGGGAGTCGGCGGAGTGCCATTACTGGTGACGGTGATTCTCAATGCTTGTCCAGTGGCGGGCTTAGTGGTCCTCTTTACCTTACAGTCGGGCGGGGATGCCAAACCGGCAACCATCCTGATGAGTATTTCGACCATCCTCAGCCTACTGACCATCCCGGTAGTCTACTGGCTGGCTACTCTGTGGTGATATTGCGAAGACAGACCAGTATAATAAAAATGAGGTGAATTATCATGGAAATTACGATTGAACGCGATGGCCTGCGCCTCCACGGCTTGCTGGAGGGAACGGACACGCTGGAAAATGACACGGTGGCGATCCTGATGCACGGCTTCAAGGGCAACCTGGGGTACGACGAAACCAGGATTCTGCCGGTACTGGCCCACGCCCTCAATCAGACGGGCTTGGCTACGCTGCGCTTCGACTTTGACGGCTGCGGGAAGAGCGACGGCCGCTTTGAAGACATGACCGTGCTGAGTGAGCTCCTCGACGGGATGAAGGTCATTAACTTTGCCCGGCAAAAGATCAAGGCTAAGCACATCTACCTGGTTGGGCACTCCCAGGGTGGGGTGGTGGCCTCGATGCTGGCAGCCTACTACCGGGACGTGATCGATAAGCTGGTCCTCCTGGCGCCGGCGGCCACGCTGAAGGATGACGCCCTGCAGGGAACGTGTCAGGGGAGCACCTACGATCCAAACCATATTCCGGATTACGTGATGGTGGATGGCTTCAAGGTCGGTGGTGACTACTTCCGGACCGCCCAATTGCTGCCAATCTATGAGACGGCGCAACACTTTGCTGGTCCAGCCCTGCTGATTCACGGTACGGCCGACCAGGTGGTTTCACCGGAAGCTACGCGGAAGTATCACGTCATCATGCCGCAGAGTGTTCTCCACCTGATTGATGGCGAAGGACACATGTTTGATGGGGCCCGTCGAACAGAAGTGGTTAAACTGGTAACTGATTTCTTAACTAAATAAATAAATAAGGACTTGTGGCAAAGGTGCGTTTGTCACAAGTCCTTATTACGTTAAGCTTCACTGGTAGCAGCTTTTACCCGGAAATTATGGGTCAGACCATGCCAGACATGGCGGTCGAAGAAACCAATCAGGGGACCATTGGCCAACAGAGCAAACAGGGTCCCAATGTTGATGGCGTACAGGTGACCGCTGATCAGGAAGGTAACCACCATGATGACGATTGGCGGGACGAAGTTGATTAGCTGGGCCACGACAACCCGATTATGGCAGTAGAGAAAACGGAGGATGTTGGTCGTATCATCGTTGGGGTGCATGATCAGATTGGCCCGCTGGTAGATGGAGATGGCACAGCAGAAGGTCGCAACCCCGATGAAACACATGACCGCCCGGATGAGGAATGGTAGGCGAGGGACCCCCAGCCAGGTGAAGAAGGCGACAAAGACGTCGACGAAATAGCTGAAGCAGGCGATAAAGCCGATCTCACCGAAGAACCGCCACTTATCCCACTGGTGAATCAGGAGCTGGTTGGCGATGGCGACCAGGACTCCCACACAGAACATTGGAATCCCGACCGTGGTATGGACTAGGTTACCGATATTGACTTCAGAGGCGGTCCAGGGGCTGGTCCCGACGTTAGTAGCGACGGTGAGGCCGTTGCCGAGGGCGTTTAGGACCAGGCCGATGACCAGGGCCAGGATACGAATAGACATGGGATTGTTATGCTTTTGAATGATTGTTTCCTTCTTTTCAATTAGTGTTAATGATTATAATAATGCATCTTTTACTTAAAAAAGAAAAGTTATCGATGTAATAATAACTAGACTTCACACCGATAACTTTAATAAATTTAGTCTTATGAGAGCAGCTTGGGGTCAATCTGCATCTGGCCGTGGTAGTATTTGCGGTCGTGATCGCCGATGTGCCGGATAACCTTGGCGGGAACGCCGACGGCCACCACGTTAGCAGGGAGATCCTTGGTGACAACTGCCCCGGCCCCGACCACGGTATTATCACCAATTGTGACACCGGGAACGACGATCACGCCAGCGCCCAGCCAGCAATTTTTCCCGATGTGGATCGGTAGGTTGAACTGGTAACCCTGCTCGCGTAGTTCCGGCAGAACCGGATGACCGGCCGAGGCCAGGGTGACGTTGGGTCCCATCATAGTGTGATCGCCGATGT
>CAMFOZ010000009.1 GCA_945971245.1 uncultured Lactobacillus sp. | reverse complement strand
TACACATTTAGTTCGTCAAAACTTTGTTCAGTTTTCAAAGGTCTACCTTGCTGAGTAAACTCAGCAAAAATATTTTATCATATTAGCTTGTTGATGTCAAGAACTTTTTTTAATTCCGATAACCGCTCAACAAGCGACTTAGATAATATATCATGTTGCCAAGCAACTGTCAACAAGTAATTTCAACATGCTGTTCAAATCAATGTCTTGGTTACTGACAACGGTAACTACTATACCTACTCTGCCATGGAATGTCAACAGCTTTTCCAATTAATTTCACATAATTTTCCAGAGGCGAATTTCCAGCTAAGATCACGCCGTATTCTCCCGTAAAGTCCTAACTTTAATTAGTCGGTTCACTATAGCCATTCGTTCACTCTAATAACATTTTTTCTCTCCCTCCTCATAACGTCTGCAATTTAATTTTATTATCTACCTTTCAGCAGATCATTTTTTACTCATCCCTATTGAAACACGCTTTTACTATCGAATTAGTCGCCTTTGATATACTAGGAATCACTATTACAGCACAAGTTGAGGTGAATCCTATGGACAATTTTAATTTTGAAACATTGAAAATATTCTTAATTGTCAGTAAGTTTCGTAGTTTTAGCCAGGCTGGTAACTACCTTTACCTGGATCCGTCCACCATCAGCAAGAAGATCCGTCAGTTAGAAAAGGCAGTTGACCAACAACTATTTATCAGAACCAGCCAAGGCGTGGAATTGACAACCGCAGGCATCGCCTTTAAGGCTAATGCCCAGAAGTTATTAGCAGACTTTAAAAAAACTAACCACCCCGCCAACAATCAACTGGGGTATTCTCCGGATCGGCATTCTAGATAACATCGCTGCCTATCACTACCCCCAGCTAATCAGCAATCACCTATCCCAGTTCAAGGAGCTCAAGATTTCAGTTAAAGGGATTGAATTAGTCCATCTCTTCAATGAAGGACACCTAGACGCCATCATTCTCAACGAGGAACAACACCAAGAGATTACTGGTGAATTCTATGAAGCCAAGCTATCCAAGGAACCATTCGGCGTCATTGCTGGCCGTCAAACTTCTTTACCGCCAACAACATCCCTGCAAAAGTTAAAACCTAATAAGCTGATAATCGCCCCACGCTACTGTCCAGTTAGTCAGCAACTCCTTAGCCTGTTTGACTCCGCTAAGGACATTAAACAGGTCAGCTACACCAATACGGTCCTAGAACTAATTGCTCAGTCCGCCTACCTATCCATCCTACCGTGGCAGATGGTTCAAAGTCTCACAGAAAATGACCACCGTTTCCACGCTAGTAAATTGGTTGATTTTCCACCGCGGACGATCAGCCTCTTCACCCGTGGTCATGATATTCAAAATTTCCTAATCAACCACTTGTGACCATTCCGCACACCCGGTTAGGATAAAGCTTCACTTCTCCATTGTCGATTGCTCCCCTAAAGTTAGGGTAAACCAATATTATCTTAAGGGGGAAATTCTCATGGACGAAGTAAAAGATAACTATATTGACCTACCAACATACAAAGTTATCTTCATGGCCCTCAGTGTCGGGGTCATCGTCGCTAATATGTTCTACATCCAGCCGATTGAAACCCTGATCACGACCGGCTACCACATTTCATCATCAACCACCGCTATCCTGGCGATGCTTTCGCAGGTCAGTTACGCACTCGGCCTCCTGTTAATTGTCCCGCTGGGGGACGCCTTTAACCGTTACCACTTCCTACAGGTCATGGAACTCATCTCTATCTGCGCCCTCCTGCTGGCCTTCATTGCACCGAATGTCTGGCTATTTGGTCTGGCCGTCGTGATTATCGGCCTGACCTCAATCGGGGGCCAGATCATCATCCCTTACATCGCCTACCTAACGCCTGTCGAAAAGCAGGGACCGATCCTGGGGGCAATGATCAGTGGAATGCTGACGGGAATCCTGTTTGCCCGCACCTTTAGTGGAGTAATCGCTACTGTCTGGGGCTGGCACATGGTCTACGGCTTGGCGGCCTTGATCAATCTGATTTTGGTAATCTTCATCCACCGCTGGGTTCCTGATGATCCCCGGACACCGGTTCAAGACAAAAAGTATCGTACGATCATTACCTCGCTGCCAAAGCTACTCAAGAAGTACCGCTACCTCCGCGGTTCATCCCTCAACGCCTTCTGCATGTTTGGAATTGCCAACCTGTTCTGGTCAACCTTAGCCTTCTTTCTGGTTAAGTACTTCAATTACAACAGTGCCGTTGCCGGAAGCATGGGACTACTGGGGATCGTCTCCATCTTTGCTGCACCGTTCATCGGCCGGATGGTCAATCGCTACTCACCGCGAGCCAACATCATTATTAGCTGGTGGCTGGGTGTCACTGCCTACGTCATCTTTAGCATCTTCACCCATAATATCTACGTGCTGATGGTGGGAATTGTCATTTTGGACCTGAGCACCCAGTTCAGCCAGGTTACCAACCAGGCGATCATTCAATCTCTTAGTCGCAAGTCCAACAGCCGTAATAACTCGATCTTCATGTTCTCCTACTTTCTTGGTGGGTCATTGGGAACACTGGTCGGTATCAACGCCTGGAGTCTGTTCGGCTGGTACGGGGTGATCGTGAGCGCCGTGATCTTCCTGGTGGTTGCCCTTCTGAACTTCTTCTTCCTGGGAGTTCCTAAGAAATTGAAATAAGTTACAAATCATAAACGAAAACAAAAAGGCATCGCATTACCATTACGGCAGTGCGATGCCTTTTCTAATCAGTAGGCAGTCAGCTTACTTCTTGTTATTCTTCTTTTTCTTGGAACCGTTCTTTTGTTCCTTTTCCGGACGCATGGTTGGGAAGAGGATAACGTCCCGAATTGACTTAGCATCGGTCAGCAGCATTACTAGCCGGTCAATCCCGATTCCGAGACCACCCGTTGGCGGCATCCCGTATTCGAGGGCCTGAACGTAATCAAGGTCGACTGGTTCCGCTTCATCGTTACCATTGGCCTTTTCTTCTGCCTGCATCTCGAAACGGTGCTTCTGGTCAATTGGGTCGTTCAATTCACTAAAGGCGTTGGCCAGTTCGCTCCCGTCTACGTAGAGTTCGAACCGGTCCGTCATGTCTGGATTGTCAGCGTTCCGCTTAGCCAGTGGTGAAACTTCCACTGGGAACTCGTAAACGAAGGTTGGTTGGATCAAAGTCTTTTCAACGTATTCATCGAAGAAGGCACTCAAAATGTGGCCCTTCTTCCAGAATGGCTTGTATTCAATGTGGTGTTCGTCAGCCAGCTTCTTGGCGTCGTCATCCGTCATTGCTGGGTCGCCGAAGTCAATGCCCGTCTTCTCCTTAACGGCATCAACCATCGTCACCCGCTTGAAGTCACTGGCCAGGTCAATATCGTGACCCTGGTAGGTAACGTGACCATCATCGGAAACGACCTTGGCAGCAGCCTTAACGATCCCTTCCGTCTCGTCCATGACATCATGGAAGTCAAAGTAGGCCGCGTAGGTTTCCATCGTCGTGAATTCTGGGTTGTGGTGTGGGTCCATCCCTTCGTTCCGGAAGATCCGGCCCAGTTCGTAAACCCGTTCGAAGCCACCGACAATTAACCGCTTCAGGTACAATTCGGTCGCAATCCGCAGGTACATATCGATGTCCAGGGCGTTGTGGTGGGTAACGAATGGCCGGGCATTAGCACCACCAGCCTGAGTGTTCAGAATTGGGGTCTCAACTTCAGTGAAGCCGTGATCGTCCATGTACTTCCGCACAGCCTTGATAATAGCAGTCCGCTGGTGGAAACGCTTGAAGCTCTCAGGGTTAGAAATCAGGTCCAGGTAACGCTGCCGGTAGATGGTCTCTGGGTCAGTAACCCCTTCCCACTTGTTTGGCAGTGGACGCAGGGCCTTAGACAGGAAGGTGATCTTGTGGGCCCGTACCGTCAATTCACCGGTGTTGGTCTTGATAACATCCCCTTCGATGCCGAGGAAGTCACCAATATCAGCTCGCTTAAAGATGTGGTATTGTTCATCCCCTACCATATCCTTACGGGCGTATACCTGGATCTTCCCGGTCCGGTCAACGAAGTCCGCAAAGCCAGCCTTACCACTGCTCCGCTTCCGGGTCATCCGACCGGCGATAATTACCATTGCACCCTTGTCATTCAGTTCTTCCTTATCGAATTGGCCGTATTCATCGCGAATCTGTTGAGCAAGGTGGTCCCGCTTGAAGCGACGGCCGAATGGTTCGATTCCCGCCTGCTTAAGCTCTTCCATCTTTTCACGACGAACACGCATCTGGTCTAGTTCTTGTGACACTAAATTTTCCTCCTCTTATTGAGCTTGCTTTCGTGCAGCTCGCTTCATTTCCCGCTCTGCCGTCTGTTCAGCGAAGCGGTCAAAGATCTCGTTCATCTGGTCGCGCGTCTCGGCTTCCACCAGGGCCGCCTTAGTCCGAGCAGAACGCGGAATCCCCTTTAGGTAGTAAGTCGACAGTCCCCGGAACTCACGTACACCGACATACTCACCCTTAAGATCGATCAGACGGTTCAGGTGTTCCTTAGCCATCTTGATCTTCTCGGCAGGAGTAGCTTCCGGCAGCAGTTCACCGGTCTCCAGATAGTGCTCGGTCCGGGTCAGCATCCACGGGTTCCCCATGGCGGCCCGCCCGATCATTGCGGCCGTGGCTCCGGTCATGTCGAGGACCTTCTTAGCATCTTCCGGCGTCCGGATATCACCATTGGCCATGAACGGAATCGTTAAATGATCAGCTACTTCCTTTAGTATATTCCAATCGGCGTGTCCCGTATACATCTGTTTTCGGGTTCGGCCGTGCATGGCAATCGCGCTCGCCCCAGCCCGTTCAGCTGCCAGGGCATTTTCAACCGCGTAGATGTGCTTATCGTCCCAGCCAGTCCGCATCTTGACCGTAACGGGCTTCTTAACTGCGTCCGTTACGTAGGACACCATTTCATAAACCTTGTTGGGATCGAGCAACCAGCGGGCTCCGGCATCGGTCTTGACGACCTTGTTGACTGGGCAACCCATGTTAATGTCAATCACATCAGCAGCGGTATGCTCGTCAACGTACTTAGCCGCCTCCACCAAAGTCTCCTTAGTTCCACCGAAGATTTGAATCCCCATCGGGTGCTCACTTGGGTCGACATTCATCATATTCAGGGTCCGTTTGTTATGGTACATGATTCCCCGGTCGGAAATCATCTCACAGACGACGTAGCCCGCACCGAACTCCTTACAGATTACCCGGAAGGCTGAGTTAGTCACACCCGCCATCGGGGCAACTACCACTTGATTAGGAATCTCCACGTCACCGATCTTCCACTTCATTTTTTCACCTCATTGTCTTCTCGGGAACTGGGTTGGCCTGCCACTTCCCGCTTATTTTTAATGTCCGATAACCCAACTATCATAGCACATCTAATCAGCCAGACCAAACAAACTACTGCTGGTCCTTCTTGTCATCGGCCTTCTTTTGCTTTTCGGCAATTTCCTTATCGGCTTCAGCATCAGCAACCTTCTTGTCGTAAATCAGTTGGAGCTCGTCTTCACTGAACTCGTACTTCTTACCGCAGAATTGGCAAACCGTCTCGGCGTGGTGGTCTTCATCGATTAGCTTCTTCAAATCCTTAGTTGAGATACTCTCGAGGGCCCGGGCAAACCGCTGCTTAGAGCAATCACATTCGTAACGAACCGGCATCTTGTCGAGGATCTTCAGGTCGTCACCGAACATCTTGGTCAGGATGTCCTCCGGCGTGTCACCATCCCGCAGCATCTCTGAAACCAGTGGCATGCCCTTAAGGGTCTTCTCTAGCTTACTGATCTCCTCATCGGAAGCACCCGGCATGACCTGAATCATGAAGCCCCCGGCAACTTCAATGCTGTCATCGGTATTAACGAATACGGACAGGCCAACTGCTGATGGGATCTGTTCAGACTGAGCCAGGTAGTAAGTAAAGTCGTCACCGAGCTCACCCGAAACCAGGTTAACCTCACCGGTGTATGGGGTCTTGTCACCGGGGGCCATCTTGGTAACGGACAGGGTACCCTTCGTGCCAACTGCTCCGGCAACGTCGATCTTGCCCTTGTCATTGCTTGGCAGGTTGACGTGTGGGTTCCCCATGTAGCCCTTAACAGTTCCCTTGGCCGTTCCGTCAGCGACGATGTAGCCAACCGGACCGTTACCCTGAATCTTAACCGTCATCCCGGCTTCACCTTGCAGACCGGCAGTGGCCAACAGAAGGGTCCCCACCAAGGTCCGACCCAGAGCAGCTGAGGAAGCACTCCAGGTGTCATGAATTTCGTGGGCCTTTTCGACCAGCTGGGTGGCGTTCACGGCATAGGCCCGGAACTTACCATCCTTGGTCATGCTCTTTACTAAGTAATCTGTTGTCTTCATAATAATTTCCCCCTTAAATCAAAAATAGGAGCGACACACTTTGATGTCTCGCTCCTATTTTAGCATTTTACTATTCACGGTGATCGGAATCTGTTGAGTCATCATGATCATTTTGGTTATTTTGATCACTTTGATCAGTAGGATGGTCATCAGTTGGTGCTGGCTGATCATTCTTAGCCTGGTCCTCGTCAGTAGATTCGTTCCGGCTGTCCCGCTTTGCGTCTTCCATGCGTTCAAGTGCCCGCTTGGATTCTTCAAAGGTTTGGGCATAAGCCTTCTCATCGGCAGCGGCGTGATCCTTTTCCGGAATCTTCCCCGTCTTGTAAAGACTGAGGATTTCCTTTTCATTCAGGGTCTCGTACTTCAGCAATGCCTCAGCGATCGCCTTGTGTTGTTCACGGTGCGTCTCAATGATGTGGAGAGCTTGTTCGTGACCTTCGTTTAAGATCCGCCGAATTTCTTCATCCACTAAGGCCGCCGTCTTCTCAGAGTATGGTGATTGATCGTAGCCTTGGCCAGTGAAGACCTGACCAGAGCTCTGCAGTTCGACTGGACCGATCTTCTCGCTCATCCCGTATTGGGTAACCATGGCCCGTGCGATCTGAGTAGCCTGCTCGAAGTCGTTAGAAGCACCAGAGGACTGGGACTTGAAGATTAACTCTTCGGCCGCACGACCACCCATCAAACCGGCGATCTGTTCCTTGGCGTTCTTCTTGGACATCAGCATCTCGTCCTCACGCGGCAGCATGATAGCATAACCGCCGGCCCGACCACGTGGCACAATCGTTACCTTGTGGACAACCCGGGCATCGTTTAAGACCAGACCAACAATCGTGTGTCCGGCCTCGTGGTAAGCCACGGTCTTCCGCTCTTGGGCAGATTCAACCCGGTCGTGCTTGGCTGGTCCCGCAATGACCCGATCTTCGGCTTCGTCCAGATCAGAAGCATCAATCTCGTTCTTACCCCGCCGAGCTGCCAGTAAGGCCGCTTCGTTCAGCAGGTTTGCCAGGTCGGCCCCCACAAAGCCAGGAGTCTGCTTGGCAATTTCCTTCAGATCAACATCAGATGCGATTGGCTTGTTCTTGGCGTGAACCCGCAGGATGGCTTCACGACCCTTAACGTCGGGACGACCAACCAAAATCTTCCGGTCAAAACGACCTGGCCGCAGGAGGGCTGGATCAAGGACATCAGAACGGTTCGTCGCCGCCATCACGATGATTCCTTCGTCCCCCTGGAACCCGTCCATTTCAACCAGTAATTGGTTCAGGGTCTGCTCACGTTCATCGTTACCGCCGCCCATGCCGTTTCCACGGCGCCGACCGATGGCATCAATTTCATCGATGAAGATGATCGCTGGGGCCGCCTTCTTGGCCTGGTCAAACAGGTCCCGGACACGGCTGGCACCAACACCGACGAACATTTCAACGAAGTCAGAACCGGAGATGGAGAAGAATGGCACACCAGATTCACCGGCAACGGCCTTGGCCAGCAAGGTCTTACCAGTACCCGGAGGCCCCTCCAGCAAGACCCCAGATGGAATCTTGGCACCAAGTCGGGTGAACTTCTTCGGATTCTTCAGGAATTCAACAACTTCAACCAATTCCTGCTTTTCTTCTTCTTCACCGGCAACGTCGGAGAAGCGAACCTTGTTCTTCTTCGGGTCCGCTGGCTTAGCCTTGGTCTTACCAAAGCTCATCACTCCACGGCCACCGCCACCTTGGCCAGCTTGGCCCATCATCATGTAGAAGAAGAAAATCATGATGACTAGCGGCAGAACCGTCAGCAGCAAGTTCATCCAAACACTGTTGGATTCCTCGGCCCGCGTGCTTAGCTTAACGTCGTGCTTGTTAGCGTAGCGTTGCAGTTGGCTAACCGTCACGTCGCTCTGCAGGACGGAACCTTGGAAGTGTGAAACCTTGTTGTTACGTTGTGGTGCTAGTGCAAAGCCGTTAGTGGAGTCATCATTGTTGGTCTGTGGCTTACGGTAAGTCCCAGTGACCTTGTATACTCCACCGTTTGGTTGTAGCTGGACACTCTTAACCTTGTTGGTCTTCAGTTCTGAGATGAACTCACTCTGGGAAACAGTCTTGCTTTGACTGTTGGTCTGATTGCCACCAAAGAAGAAGTAGACAATCCCCATAATACATAAGAACATCACGGCGTAGAAGAGAACGTTATGAGTGAAATTATTGTTTCTACGATTGTTGTTCATAACAACCTCCTAACTACCAGCATCAATTTTAATAATTGTACCCACTATAATAGCATACTTGACAAATATTGACCATTAATTAAATGCCCAATTTAAGCCCTAGTCTTCTTGGTAGACAGAAGGCTTCAGAATGCCAATGTAAGGAAGGTTCCGGTAGTAGCCCTTGTAGTCTAAACCGTAGCCGACCAGGAACTCATTGGGTACCCGGACCCCATAGTAATCAACCTTGACATCATACTGCCGACCTTCTGGCTTATCCATCATGGTAGCGGTCTTGATACTCTTTGCACCCCGCTCCTTCAAGAGGTCGATCAAGAACTTAAGGGTGTGACCACTATCTACGATGTCTTCCATGATCAGGACGTTCCGGTCTTTGACATCGGTTGTCAGGTCGTGGATCAAAGTCAGCTTACCCGTGGACTGGGCACCGCCAAAGTAAGTTGAGATGTCGATGAAGTCAAGCTGAGCCATGATATCCATCTTCTCAATCATATCAACGGTAAACAGGACCGCCCCGGTCAGAACCGAGATGATCAATGGGTTCTTGTCCCGATACTCATCCGAAAGCTGCTTGGCCAGGCGATCCGTCGCCGCCTGGATATCTTCCTTACTAAAAAGGACTTTTTCGATATCGTTATTCATAAGTCTTCTCCTCTTTATTTTATGATCCCAATAAACAGCCGCTGCCAGCGTTGACGGTAGTCGTCAGGACGGTCAAACCAGCTCCACTTGCGGCCAAGAAGCCAGACTACCATTCCCTGCGCATCAACCAGGACTAATTGTGTACGCCGCTCGGCTGCCGCTACCTTCTGGTCAATCAGGACCCGGTGAACGAGCTGATGTCCGCCGCCTCTAAGGCGAAGATGGTCACCAGGTTGCCAGGGGCGCAACGTTAAGGGGAGTTGATCTGGTGCTAGCCACATCTCCATCACCTGGTCGTCAGCCGCAAAGGCCTCCCGCGTAGTCGTCACCAGCATTTCCTGCTGCTTATCAATTGGGTACTGTTGGCCCAATTTTACCATATACGCCGGCGCTTTTTGCTGCTGGGACGGTAATTTGTTGATATTTTCTAACCAGCACTTTTCGTAGTCTCTAACCAGGACAAGATCTCCCGGAAGGTCAATCCTTTCCTGAGGCTTCTGGACATTGTTTAGTGCTTGGCAAAGCTGGGCAAGCAGGTCCGTCTTGAGGTTCGTTACACCGGCCTGCTCCAGCCAGTAGCGCAGTAATTCTGTCTGCTGGAACCGCGGTAATTGTTTTAGGGCGGCTAATTGCAGATAGTGGTCAACTTGAACAGTGGCCAGCAAGTGGGCAAGCTCCTGATTTCGCCAAGCCAGCAACTCTGTCAACTGGTGCCGGTAATCAAGCAGGTGGGAAATCAGCTGGGGATTCTCCTGCTCTAGGGCTGGAATTATCTGGTGGCGGTAACGGTTGCGGGCCACCGTCAACTCCTGGTTGGTCGCGTCTTCAAACCACTTCAGTCCCCGCGCCCGGGCATACCGATATAGGTCGGCCTTGGTGAAAGGCAACAAGGGACGAACGAGGTTTCCCGTCCCCAGTGAACGCTGGTCGTGAATTCCAACAAGTTGGTCTAGTTGACCGCCACGGGTCAGCTTCATCAGCATGGTCTCAGCCAGGTCGTTAGCATGGTGGGCCGTCACCACCGTGGTGGCATGGTATTCAATCAATAAATGTTTGAAGAAGGTATAGCGAAATCGGCGCGCCGCCTCCTCAACCCCATGTTCAGGGTGGGCTGCCTTAGGCCAATGTGCCACCTGTAGCGACAGCCCCGCCTGTTTACAGTACGCGGTCAGGTAGGCTTCCTCGACGGTACTCTGCTCACGTAATTCGTGGTTCACATGGGCCACCACCAGGCGCGGACGCAGGTCATCCGGCAGGCGTTGCAAGAGATCGAGTAAGGCCATCGAGTCTACGCCGGTCGAAACGGCCACCACCACCAAGTCATCCTTAGCAAAAAAGCGGCCCTGCCTGAGGTGCCGCTCAAATTGTTTAAGTATGTTCTGCGTCATGTTAGCTCCGCCGACCGCCACGGCCGCCACGCTTACCATCTGTCTGCCGCTTAAGGGTGGACAGACGGGATTCACTTTCCTTTAAGTAGCCAGCCAGCATGTCATCGAAGTCTTCGTGTTGGCGACTGTTGTGGTGACGATTGTTGTTGAAGCCACCGCGGTCACGGTAGTTATCACGGTGACCACGGAAGTCGTTGTTGCGCTCGTGGTGGAAATGCCGTCCTTCACCGTGTTGACGATGATCGAAGTGACCATGTTCATGGCCTTCGTGGTGTTCGTGTGGAGCGGCCGCTTTCATTGAAAGAGCGATCTTACCATCGTCACCAATCCGGGTAACCTTAACCGTTACCGTGTCTCCTACTGACAAGACATCGTGAATGTCTTTAATGTACTTATCAGAAATCTGACTGATGTGTACCAGTCCCGTTTGGTTGTCGTCCAGGTCAACGAATGCACCAAAGTTTGTAATTCCTGAAACCTTACCTGAAACCTTTGCTCCCACTTCAATTGCCATGAAACTCTAAGATCCTCCTCGAATCGTCTAATCATCTAATCAATTTTGTAATTATATTGTAATGAGTATACCATACAAATTTCGATAAACAAGTATAGTTTGAACCATTATTAATGCTAAATCAAGCGAAAAATCGCGCGGATCTGATCTTTCGACTGATCCGCGCGATCTTTACTAATTATCAAGATTATAAACCGTTTCGCCCTGCTTGGAGTAATTATACTTAGAGCGAATCACCTGCTGAATGTATTCGGGATCATGTAACTGCTTAACCTGCTGGTTTAGTTCCCGTCCCTTGGCTTTTTGGTCTGCCAGTTGAATCTCCGTCTGATGGATGTTGGTATTAACCTTTGCCAACGAATGCCGACTCCGCACAATCTGGAAACCCAGGAAAAGGAAGATAAGCAAGAAGACCGCCACAATTCGCTCACAGCGCCGTACATGCACCCGCCGGCGGGCCCGACGATCCATGTTCATTTGCTGGGTATGAGGAGTCTCAAGCTGAACAACTTTACGATTCTTCAATTATGATTCTCCTCCTTACTTTCAAAACTTTATTTTCTAAACCAGTATATCAGTGCAACCGCCTCATTGTCCATAATCTATCGAACAAATTATCAACTTTTTTATATTACTAATCGAAATTTTCGGCGTACTTCTCGTCGATAATCTCGTACATGTCTTCGGCCTCACTCTTCTTGGTGGTCTCCACAATCTGGTTGATCTTAACTACCTCGGTCTTGTTACCGAACTTGATCGTCAGGGTATCACCAGCTGCCACCTTACTTGATGACTTAGCCGGCCGGTCATTGACCAAGATCCGCCCCTGATCAGCAATCTCCTTGGCAACTGAGCGCCGCTTGATGATCCGTGAAACTTTTAAAAATTTATCTAATCGCATTTTATTAATCCTCCGTTTTTATGCTGCCTGATTATTATTCTGAACGACATCCGCCAGACCACCAACAAGCTTCAATAGTTGGTTAAGCCAGTCGGCCGTCGTCATCTTTGGTTGAATGACCAGCCGCACCGTTAACTGCTGATCGGTTTCGCCGAGAGTTGCCTTGAAGTGGGTCTTGGCTAGCTGCTTAATGATCTCCGCCGCCTTGACCAACCGGCTTCCCTTCGGACTAAAGGTGATCATGATGTTATCCCGTTGCCGTTTGATCTGGGCAATCAGTGCCAGATCGGCCCGCCGTTTCAGCTTACTGATTAGCAACAGGTTACCAACCGCTGTTGGGTAGTCACCAAAGCGGTCAATCAGGTCACCCTGAATATCCAGTAACTCCGCATCGTCACCAGCCTGCCGAATACTCTTGTAAAGTTCGATCTTCTGCTGCTGGTCATCAATGTAGCTGTCTGGCAGGTAGGCCTCAACCCCGAGTTCAACCTCGGCATCAGCAGTCGGCTTGATCTTCTTCCCCTGCTTCTTGGCCACCGCATCGCTGAGCATGGCTGAGTAAAGGTCATAACCAACCGAGTCGATAAAGCCGTGCTGCTGTTTTCCGAGCAAGTTTCCGGCTCCCCGGATTGCCAAGTCCCGCATTGCAATCTTGAAACCAGATCCCAGCTCCGTGAAGTCCCGGATCGCGGCCAGCCGTTTCTCACCCAGTTCAGTGAGGACCTTATTTGGCTGGTACATGAAGTAAGCGTAGGCCACCCGGTTGCTCCGGCCGATCCGCCCCCGGATCTGGTAGAGCTGAGCCAGCCCCATCCGATCCGCGTTCTCCACAAAAAGCGTGTTGACGTTTGGAATATCGACCCCCGTCTCAATAATCGAGGTCGTTACTAGGACGTCGTAGTTGCCCTGAATAAACTCGTACAGGACCGTCTCTAACTCATTTTCACTCATCTGGCCATTGATATAGCCAATGGCGGCCTCCGGAACAAGCTCCTTCAATTTAGCGACGGTTTCTTCAATATCACTAACCCGGTTGTGGAGGTAGTAGACCTGGCCCCCACGCTGCATCTCACGCATGATACCGTCACGAATGGCACCATCGTTTTGTTCCATGACGTAGGTCTGAATCGGGAATCGTCCCGCTGGTGGGGTCTCCAGGACGGAGAGGTCCCGCACTCCCAGCATTGACATGTGAAGAGTTCGGGGAATTGGGGTCGCCGTCAAGGTTAAGACATCGACGTTGTTCTTTAACTCTTTGAGGCGCTCCTTATGCTTGACCCCAAAGCGCTGCTCCTCGTCGACAATCACCAGGCCCAAATCCTTGAAGCGGACATCCTTGGAAAGAATCCGGTGGGTCCCCACGACAACATCTACCTTTCCGGCGGCTAATTCCGCGTCGGTCTCCTTAAGCTCCTTATTGGTCTTAAAGCGTGACATCAGGGCAATCTTAATCGGGAAGCCCGCGAACCGCTTGGTCATGGTGTCGTAGTGTTGCTGGGCCAGGACGGTGGTGGGCACCAGGAAGGCCACTTGCTTACCACCCGCGACCGCCTTGAAGATGGCGCGCATGGCAACTTCGGTTTTCCCATAGCCGACATCCCCGACCAGGAGCCGGTCCATTGGCTTAGCCTTTTCCATGTCCTGCTTGATTTCGTTAATACTGCGCAACTGATCCCGCGTCTCTGTATACGGGAAGTTAGCATCAAATTGCTTCTGCAGGTAGTCGTCCTCTGGGAAGGCATAGCCCTTGGCTGTCTCTCGCTTTGAGTAGAGATCAACCAACTCGTCAGCGATGTCTTCAACCTTAGAGGCCACCCGCCGCTTCGTCTTGGCCCATTCATTACCACCAAGGCGGTTGATCCGGGGCGTCTTTGATTCGGACGACACATACTTTTGAACCAAGTTCAACTGGGTCACCGGTACAAAGATCTGGGCATTGTTACGGTAGTTGATGACCATGTAGTCTTGGTGAACCCCGTCAACCTCCATCGTCCGGATCCCGCTAAAGATCCCGATCCCGTGGTTGACGTGGACCACGTAGTCCCCCGGTTTAAGGTCCGTGTAGCTCTTAAGTCGCTCCGCATTGGCCAGTTTCTGAGGACGGTGACGGCGCTTGGTAACCTGCTTAAACATTTCACCCTCAGTGATAACAACCAGGCCGCCCGCGGGCATCTCAAAACCGTTATTCAAATTGGCGGCCACCAGCTGGACCGTATTGACATTGAGGGCATCGATGCCCGTTTCGGACGCGTCAATATCAAAGTCGTGCAGGGTTCGGGCAATCTGGTCCCGACGTACCTTACTGTTAGCCATTAAGACGATGGTTTGACCTTGATCAAGCCAGCGCTGGAGCTCCGTCTTTAGAAGGGGCATCTGACCGAAGAAGCGTTGCATCGGCCGGGTGGTCAGTTCGACCAGCTGGTTAAAGCGGAGGTTCCCCATTCCCTTTTTGAAGAGCGCCCCGTAAAGTTGGCCATGTTGATCGTCCTTAATCAGCTGCTCAAGATCATTTCCTAACTCCGGAACCGTGAGTAGTTGATGATACTTTACCTTGTCGGCCAGCCAGGACTGATCCTCGGCTGCGATTTGCTTAGCCACCTGCTTAATCCGCCCGAGATCATCAAGGTAAACCACCCCATTACCTGGCAGGTAGTCGAGTAGGGAGTGAGCTCGAGGGTAAACCAGGTCGCTGAATTCTTGCAAGTCATTAGACAGGCGGTGCTGCTTAAGGGCCGTCAGCATTGGCTTAAAGCGATTATCCACCTGTTGACGAATGTCATCATCCGTGTCCGTCAACTTAGCCAACAGCTGATGGTACTGGTCCGCTACGGCCTTTTCGACCCGTTCAAACTCGGCCGGGGGCAAGATGAAATCGGTAGCGGGCAGAATCTCAACACTGTCGACATTCTTGATACTACGTTGGGTGCTGGCGTCAAAGTAACGCAGCGAGTCCACCTCTGTATCAAAGAGGTCAATCCGGACAGGATCCGTCGTGTTCAGGGCATAGATATCGATGATTGATCCCCGCACCGCAAAGTCACCTGGCCGAAGCACCATTTTCTGGAGCTGGTAGCCCATCGCACTCAACTGGTCACGAGCTTTCTCGGGATCCAGCTCGCCCCCGGTCTTTACCTTCAGGGTTGCCTGTACAAAGAATTGCGGGGAGACCACATTACGACGTAAACCGGCCGCTGAAGTCACCACAATCGCATTATCTTCTTGGCCGAGGGCGGCCAATGCTTGAACCCGTTGTAGACGGTAATTCGGTGAACTGGTGGCTACTTCAGCTGCTAGCACCTCCTCAACGGGGAATTGGTAGACCCGCTCCTCGCCAACTAGGCCGCCAAGATCATCAGCAAATTCCTGCATATGGGCCATGTTATCCGTGACTACCAGGAGCGGACGTGATTGTTTTTCCTGAAGTGTCGCTAAAAGGAGTGCCCGTGCCGAACCCGAGATTCCGGTGATCAGCTGGCGGGTGGCCGGGTGTAGCTGGTCAACAATTTTCTTAAACGCCGGCGTCTTTTCCATAAAATTCTCAAGTTTCACCGTTAATCACTCCTTTCCTAAAATAGTTTACCGGCTAATTGTAGTCATTCATTAATTGGGCAAAGTCCTCACCCTTGAGCCAGTCCTCCAAGGCATGTTCGGCCTGCTCAACCGCCGCATCAAACTTTGGCCGTTCTTCTTTACTGAACTTACCCAAGACGTGGCTGACCACCGTTCCGTGTTGGGGGTGATCAATACCGAGCTTAACCCGGTTGAACTGCTTGGTACCCAGGGCATTGATGATACTCTTCAAGCCATTGTGACCACCTGAGGCCCCGTGGGTCTTCAAACGAATCTGACCAACTGGCATATCAAGGTCATCATTAACGATTACCAGGTCGGCCAGGTCAAGGCCATAGTAGTCAACTAATGGGCCAACCGCCCGACCAGAATCATTCATGAAGGTCGTTGGCTTAACTAGCATAACCTTCTCACCATTAATCACACCGCTGACCGCAACGGCCTCCTGCTTAAGGTGGCTAAAAGCGCCCAGGTGATAGTCGCGAGCCAACTGGTCTACAACCATAAAACCGGTATTATGACGGGTCTCATCATAACGGGTCCCAATGTTTCCTAAACCAACAATCATCTTCATAATTCTTCTCCATCCCTTCACTGTCGAAAATGCAAAAAGGCCGCACGGGAGATCACCCCCGTCCAGCGAAGTATTCTGACCTATATTATACGCTCGCTGATTTTGAAACCAAAATGATCGCCATCCGCTAACGACAATTCTTAAGTCATTCTCATTGTTTTCTCATGACAGTGCTAAAATTGTGTTATGATGTTTAGTGCACTTAGAAACGAAACAGAGGAATAATATCATGATTTTCAGTTCACTCATCAAGAAAAAGGACACCCTGACGACCCTTCCAGAAACCGCCACCCTTGCCGAAGCACTAACGGTATTGGAGAATACCGGCTACCGTTGTGTTCCCGTACTGGACGAATCTGGCAAGATCTTCCGTGGCAATATCTATAAGATGCATCTCTACCGGCATAAATCACGCAATGGGGACATGAACCTGCCGGTGACGGCCCTCCTCAAGAACGCCACCAAGTTTGTTTCCATTAACTCGGCCTTCTTCTCAGTCTTCTTCGCGATCCGCGACCTGCCTTACATTGCCGTCCTAGATGAAAGCAACCAGTTCTACGGCATCCTAACCCACAACAGCCTGCTCCGGGTCCTAGCAGAAGGCTGGAACGTCAACAATGGGAGTTATGTCCTGACCGTGGTTGCACCTGATGAACGGGGAGCCCTGATGACGGCTACCAAGGAAATCACCCGCTACTGTCAAATCGTCAATGTCCTCTCATTCGACCCCCAGCATTCATCAGTCAAGCAGATCCTGTTCACCCTTCCCGCTGACGTTACTCACGAGAAGATGGAAAAAGTCGTCAAGCGACTGATCAAGAAGGGCTTTGAGGTTCCCGAAGTTGAAGACCTCCATCAAGGATATTAATCATAAGGAAAAACATGTTGCAGCTCATCACGAGCGGTAACATGCTTTTTTATTAGTTATTTACTTTTTCTTCTTTTTGGGCTGAACCAGTCCCCAGATCATTAACTGAGCAGTGATTGCCAGGGCAATGCCTAATAGGATACCGTGATTATCTGCCCCCGTTTGCGGAAGGGCAACGGCTTCATCTTCGGCCTTAGCTGGAGCACTTGCGGGTGCTGCCACTGTTTGGACTTGCGATGATGGCGTATCCGCCACTACTGGATCCTGACTTGTGAGCTTAACCGGCTGACTTTGGTGAGGTTCATCAGACTTCGCTGGTATAGCTGACTCAGGAGTCGAAGGAACAGGATCCTTATCCGGCGTCGGATCCGGCTGCGGCGTATCCGAGTCACCTGGATTGCCTGGATTAGTTTCCCCAGCAAATTCATCATCAGTTGTCGGTGGAATAATTACTGGATCTGTCGGCTGTGGGTCCGTTGGCTGTGGATCCGTCGGCTGTGGATCCGTTGGTTGCGGATCTGTCGGTTGTGGATCCGTTGGCTGTGGATCCGTTGGCTGTGGATCCGTTGGTTGCGGATCTGTCGGTTGTGGATCCGTTGGCTGTGGGTCCGTCGGCTGTGGATCTGTTGGCTGCGGATCCGTTGGTTGCGGATCTGTCGGCTGCGGATCCGTTGGTTGCGGATCTGTCGGCTGTGGGTCCGTTGGTTGTGGATCCGTTGGCTGTGGATCCGTCGGCTGTGGATCTGTTGGCTGTGGATCCGTTGGTTGCGGGTCCGTTGGCTGCACAAACTCTTCTACCGGATGAATATCCCACTTGTGACTTTCCCCGCCCTTGATATTAACGGTGTTGGCAATAATGTTACCATCAACATTTACGTTCGCCGTTATCGTTGCATTTGGAGCAAGAATGCTTCCCATGAAGTACCCACTCTGAATCATAATGTGAGCTGCACTGTCACCGAAGTTCCATAAAACATGGTTCGGATGAGCATGGCTTTCACCAGGGTTAACGTGGTTATTCTTTTCGTCATCGTAGTAGAGTTTAACCTGCGTATGAATCGAAACTTCGCTCCCCGCTGGCATCCCGATCACGTTAATCACCACGGTTGGACCATTAACCTTACTTGAAAGACCATAGATCTTAATCGGTTGCGGTGCATTGAGGTACTCAAACGGAATATTTACATAGATAACGTTGTCCTTAGGTACCGCGTTAGAAACATCGACAAAGCGATTATTCATGTCGCTGAAGTCCTTGATTACCCCTGCCGATTCTTCCTGACTTGCGTAAAAGCCAGCTGCCTTGAGCAAACGTTGGAAGAGTGCTGGGAAGTCAATGTAGTTTGTCCCGGCACCGTCTTTAAAGACTTCTTCAGGCTTTAAGTTGACCATGTGGTTACCGTTGACGTACACCTGGCCATTGATAATCTCGACGTTGACATCCTTACCGAATATTACATGATTAAAGAGCTCATTTCGGAATGACCCACTCTGTAATCCGGTATTAAGTTGTTGGATGTAGTAAATATCCCCCTTAGTCAGGTGAATAGAATCCCCACGAGTCCCAAAGTCAACGTTACTGTTAAGGATCCCGACGGCGATGTTCCCATTCACATCAGCGCCTAAATTAGCTTCGTTAGCGAAGATGTGGAAAAGTGACGCTAACAGTAGGACACTCTTGGCATCAAGGTGGTTCACATCAATTCCATACTTGTCTTTTAGGATCTGGTCAGTGTGAATCTTATCAACCGTCTGAACACCGTTTTGGGAAACTTCCTTGTTGACTGGCTGAACGGCTGCCGGTGGAGTTACCACTTCGGCAGTGCCAGTTTCTGGCAGAATTTCTCCCGGTGCAGTACTTTCACCAGAACCACTGTCAACGGTTAGGGTATCACTAACCACTGGTACCTGCGAATCCGGCACCACAGAATCAACTGGCTGTTCACTGGCTACCGGAGTACTTCCAACTACCGCATCACTTACTACCGGCGCTGGTGGTTGTTGACTTGCTACTACCTGGCTAGTTACTGGAACACTAAGCGATGGGGTATCAGCTACCACACTATTAGCAGAACTTGATGTGGTCACATTAGTATCTACTACAGTATCGGTACTGCTCACACTGGCCGCTTCTGCTGAGGTTGGCAACGTAGCACTTTCTACCGGCTGGGCACTTGCTGGAGTACTACTCACCGTACCCGTTACGACCAGCGCATCAGTTCCTACCTGGTCGTCAGCGGACGCACTGTGTCCACCACCGATAAACAATAAGCCAAGGAGTACTGATACTACACCAATACTAAGTTTCCGAATACCAAAGCGTTGCTTGCGCGGTTGTTGCTTTTGAATCATTAATTTTGCGTTCTTTTTTGATAACATTTCATCTATCCTCCTGTGATCAATCAAACTATAAAAGCAGCATTTAGTGTTACTTTTATCTATCAGCATTAGTCATAGGGGGGAACACCTATTTTTAGTTGCTTTTAGATAAAATACTTCTTTTGCTTAATTAATACAATATCACGTTTTTGTCGCACTGCGATACATTTTTGGAATACTAAATCAAAGATTAAACAACTACAGATTTTTTTAAAGATTAGGGACGCAAAAATGCCGCCAGCCCAACCAGCTAGCGGCATTTTAGTCATTCATACTACTTCAAATTAATCTTCGTTTCGGCCGGTTTAGTTTCGGCCAGGATCTTACCGTGACGAATATTGTAGAGAACCTCGACGTGCTTGTTCAGGGCATTGTAGAAGTCCACAGCATTTAAGAGGATGCAGTTGGCCGGCTTACCAACCTCAATCCCGTACTGGTCACTGATGTGCATCGTCTTGGCACCATTGTAGGTCACATAGTTAAAGGCATCCTGCAGTTGGTGATAACCCATCAGGTGGGCAATGTAGACACCCATCGTCACTACATCGAGCATATTACCATTGCCCAGTGGGTTCCACGGATCTTGAACGTCATCTTCACCGAAGGAAACATTAATGCCGGCGTTGGTCAGTTCCTTAATCCGGGTTACCCCCCGCCGCTTTGGATAGGTATCAAAACGACCACCAAGGTGAACGTTAACCAGCGGGTTGGAGACGAAGTTGATGTCACTCATCTTCAACAGGCGGAACAGCTTGTAGGTGTAGGCATTGTTATAGGAGCCCATCGCCGTGGTGTGACTGGCAGTGACCCGGTCCTTCATCCCCCGTTCATAGGCCTCGGTAGCCAGCACTTCGAGGTTCCGAGATGCGGGATCATCGATTTCATCACAATGAACATCCACCAGCCGGTCATACTTGTCGGCCAGCGCCATCAGGAAGTGAACTGACTGCCAACCGTATTCGGTGGTGAACTCAAAGTGTGGAATCCCACCAACAACCTCCAGGCCTTCCTTGACGGCTTGTTCCATCAGTTCACGACCGTGAGGATAGCTCAGAATTCCTTCTTGGGGAAAGGCAACCAGTTGGAGGTCAATCTGGTCCTTTAATTCTTCCCGCAACTCCAGCAAGGCCTGGGCAGCGATCAGGTGTGGATCAGTAACATCAACGTGACTCCGGACATGCTGGATTCCATGCCCCACCATGTTTTCAATGGTCTTTCTGGCCCGTTTCTTAACGTCTTCCTTGGTTAGGTCCTGCTTACGCTCACTCCAGATTCGGATCCCGTCAAAAAGGGTCCCACTCTCATTCCATTCCGGCTGGCCTGCCGTCAGCGTGGCGTCCAGGTGGACATGCGAGTCCACGAATGGTGGCAAGAGGACATTCCCTTTACCATCAATCACCTGTTCGTTGTCGACCGCCGTCAATTCCGGGGCAATTTCCTTAAACTTGCCGTTAACAATCCGAACATCGGACGTTTCTTCATGGTTATCAATATGAACATTCTTAATCAGCATAGCTATGCTTCCTTTCGATCCGCAAACAGCATCAATACATAGTACAGCAAGCCACTCAGGACCATATCAACAAAGGTGGCCCCAATCGTATTGGCAAACAGTGGCAGCTGGTGGACGCCAACAAAGAGGGCAACTCCTAAAACAAATGTTATCATTGCCATCCAATTAATACCACCATGGTACCAGTATTTTCCGTTTACCTTCCCCAATTCGTTAATATCGTACTGCCGGCGAGCGCGAACGTAGAAGTCAGTGCAGATAATGGCAATTGTTGGCCCCAAGACCATCCCCACGTAATCCAGGAAGGACTCGAAGGTGGTCAGGAAGCTGCCGACAAACATTGGAATAAAGGTCACAATGGTTGCCAGGAGCACCACGATCCAAAGTGAGTACTTCAGGCGCAGCTTGGTAAAGATGTTGGACAGGGCGGAACCGGCGGCCATCAGGTTGACCGCGTTGGCCGTCATCGACGTTAAGATGATAACCAGGAGGGCAACCACTCCCAGGCCTAACTTGCTGGCAATCGTCGATGGATCGGAGTTGTTGGCATCGTAGACCCCGCTTGAGATCGCAATACTGATCGTGGAGATCAAACCGATGAAGGCGAACCAAACTACCCCAAACAGGGCCCCAAAGAATGGCGTGTAGATGGCGTTACCACGCTTAGCAGTAAACCGGGTGAAGTCGGCTCCCGCGGTTACCCAGGCCAGGTTAAAGGCGGCCACGTAGTCAATGGCGGCCCCAGTAGCCATCTTGGCGTGGGCCGGTACCTGCCAGTGGACGATCTGACCCAGTGAAACCGTTCGGAAGACAGCAATTGATTCCCAGATCACGAAGATCAGCACCAGGATGATTCCCAGCCGTTCAATCATCTGAACGGAACGGGAACCGCTGGAAACACTGATGATGTGGAGGACACTCATGATCAGGATCCCGACAACAAGACCCAGGTAACCACCGTGCTTACCCCAGACCGGCCAGCCGAGCAGGTCGTGGAAGAGGATGCTAACGGACTGAGCAGCGATGAAGGTATTGGCTGCAGTCCAGCCGATAAACTGGGTGATGTTGACCAGGGATGGCAGGTAACTCCCGCGCTCACCAAACGATGCCCGGCTGATACTCATCGTCGAAACCCCGGTCTTGTAGCCAATGTAACCGATTAGGCTCAAGAAAACGTAGGAGAGGGCTGATGATAGGACCAAGGCCTTCATCGCCAGGGCAAAGCCACACGCGGCCAGGACCCCGCCGACAAACCAGGTCCCGTTGTTGGCGTTGGCCCCGACCCAGGTAGCAAACATGTCCCACCGCGTTGTCTTCCGACTCTTCATCGGAACACTAAAAATATGTGCGTGCTGTTGTTCTTCCAAATTGTTCTCCTCCTTGATTTGAAAGCAAAAAGCCTTAGGGTCCTATTCGTCCCCTAAGGCTTCTCAAAAGTACACGCATGGTGCGCGGTTCTATTTAGTTCGAACATCTTTTGCAGTCTCACGGGGCTACATTAAAGGACTCATATCAATTTCCACTATTCTACAAACCTGCGGGCAGATTGTCAATCCCCATTCATGCCTTTCTTTAGATCAAGGAAGTGGAGCCTAGTTCTTGTATACCCGGTGAACCCGGTTATTGATCCCAGTCAGGATCTCATAGTTAATGGTTCCTACCTGCTTGGCCAAGTCGGTTGGGGTCAGTTCCAGCTGGCCCGACTTGCCCATCAAAACAACGGGCGTATCAACGGGGTAATACTTTGGCAGCCGGATCATCATCTGGTCCATGCAGACCCGCCCAGCGATTGGGCAGAACTGGCCATCCACCATTACCTTAAAGCCGGTCAGTGAACGTGGGTACCCATCCGCATAGCCAACGGGCAGGGTTGCCAGCCATTCGTCTTCCTTCGCGGTGTAAGTTGCCCCGTAGCTGACTGATTCCCCGGCCTTGAGCTTTTTGACAAAGCTGATCGCTGTCTTGAAGGTGCCGACCGGCTGGAGGCCCAGGGTTTCCTTGATATCACAGCCAGATGGGTTATGACCGTACATGGAGATTCCCATCCGCACTGTGTTGGCCGTGATCAGTTCCCGGTGCCACATTCCCGTTGCTGAGTTAGCCATGTGGACGTATGGCGGAAGTTCATCCAGGCTGTCAACGAACTGTTGCCAACGGGTTACCTGCTTATCAAAGTAAGTCTGATCGGTGCTGTCAGCCGTCGCAAAGTGAGTAAACATCCCCTCAAATTCAAACTCCGGGCTCTTCAAGAGTTCCACAGCCTGCTTAAACTGGTCGATATCGGTAAAGCCGATCCGGCCCATTCCCGTGTCAATACCGAGGTGAACCTTCAATGGCTTGGTCCAGTGGTTACCCTGGGCCAGGTGATGGTATTCTTGAAGCCAATCCAAGGAGCCCACCGTCAGTGATACGCCCGCCATTGCTGCGACATTGGCGTACTCGACCGGGGTGATCCCCAGGACCAGGCTTAAGGCATCGATCCCGTTGTCCCGCAGTTCCAACGCCTCATCCAGGATGGCAACACAAGTTCCCGTGGCACCAGCAGCCAGGGCCGCCTGGGCAACCGGGACCAAACCGTGTCCATAGGCATTAGCCTTCACTACCGCAAGAATCCGGCTCCCGGCAGGCAGGACCGCCCGCTGTGCCTGGATATTGTGCCGCAGGGCCCCTAAGTCAACCTGATAAGTTGTTTTTCGTAAACGACCACTAATCATTTTTCATGCTCACTTTCTAAAATTATTTCCGTCATCACCAAGGTAGCAGTATGACTGACTGAGGCGTGAACCCGACCGACAAACGGCGAACAAGTTACCACCGGCGCCCCTGATTGGTTATCGACAATCTCAACATCCTGAAAACCGACCGTCTTACCAATGCCAGTTCCCATGGCCTTGCCAAAGGACTCTTTTAACGACCAGCGACCGGCCAGGTACTCTACGGCCCGCTGACCACTGAATTGGTAGTACTGTTCCTGTTCGCCTGGCGTCAAGATCCGGTTAACAAACTGGGGATGGCGCTTTGCCAGTCGATCAACCCGCTCTAGCGGTGTTAAATCAATGCCAAGTCCCTCAATCATCCTGTCCCCTCCTTATAATGTTCAAATCATTATCATAGCTAAAATTACTATAACTTGCAATTAATCATTTTTACTACGTTTACCGTAAGTCAATTACTAATTACTATTTTATTGAGCGCTAAAATGGTTATAATGTAAAGGTTAGAATTATATCCGATCAAATCTTGAAGTTTTAGTAAAGATTTCAGGAATTATGGTTCCTATTGGGATATAATGCTAAGCTATCGTCAGTGCTTCTGGCACGTTTCGAGAGGAGAGGACTAGAACGTGACAAAATTTACGCAAGAACACCCCGCCCTAAGCTTCACGCTGAAGACGGTGTTTTACTTTGTCGTGATTCTCCTTTTAGTCTATCTATACGGATATTATGGTGCTGGTCAAGAACCATTTATCTATAATGAATTCTAATAATGGAGGAAACTATGACCAAAAATATTGTGACATCGTTCGATGAGTGCGCCCAGCAAAACGCCGCACGCATCGCCTATGATGAGATGGGGACAACCACCACTTACGGTGAGCTGGCCAACAGTGCCAATACCTTGGCCGCATGGTTAGCTAAGCAGGATCTTGCCAAGCAAACACCAATCCTGGTCTTTGGTGATCACCAAGTTGAGATGATCGTCAGTTTCTTAGCTGCTCTAAAGACTGGCCACCCCTACATCCCGGTCTCAACTGACTCTGCCCTGCCCCGGATTCAATCAATCCTAGACACGGCCCAGCCAGGAATGATTATCGCCATTGACGACTTCCCAAGTGATAAGGTTTCGACTGACGCGACTGTTATCACCAAGGACCAGCTGATGAACATTTTGAAAGACAAGCAGGACTTCACGCCGGCAGCTGATCAAATGGTTAGCGGCAACGAACTGGCCTACATCCTGTTTACGTCCGGGACAACCGGTTCGCCAAAAGGGGTCGAGGTTAGCCATGACAACCTGCGGACCTTCATCGACTGGATGCTCGGTGACGACTTCAAGTTGCCCGCCAACGTCAACTACCTGGGACAGCCCCCATACTCGTTTGACCTATCAAACATGTACTGGTGGCCAGCCCTGCTGAGTGGCAGCACCATCAAGGCCATCCCACATGACGTGGTAGAAAACTTCGGTAAACTCTTTATCGCCCTACCGCACCTGGACCTCAACGTCTTTGTCGGTACCCCATCGTTTGCGGACATGCTGATGCTCAGTCCAGCCTTCAGCGAGAAGCAGATGCCGGGATTAAAGTTCTTCCTGTTCTGTGGTGAGGAACTGACCGTCAAGACCGCGAAGAACCTGCAGCAGCGTTTCCCACATGCCAAGATCTTCAACACTTATGGTCCAACTGAAGCTACGGTGGCTATCTCAGGTGTTGAGATCACCCCGGAAATTGTCGCCAACAATGACCGGCTGCCAGTTGGGTACGCCAAACCGGGGATCAAACTTTCTATCTGGAATGGCGACCAGGAGATTACGGAACCCGGTAAACAGGGTGAGATTATCATCAGTGGTGACAGTGTGGCCCAGGGCTACATGAACAATCCGGAGAAGACGGCCAAGGCCTTCTTCGAACTCGATGGGCAAAAGGCCTACCGGACCGGGGACGCCGGGATTCTCGACGCTGACGGTCTGCTCCACCACAAGGGTCGGATGGACTTCCAGATCAAGCTCCACGGTTTCCGGGTGGAACTAGACGAAGTCCGCACCAGCCTGGAAAAGAGTCCGCTGATCAAGCAGGCAGTTGCCGTACCAAAGTACAATAAGGACGGTAAGGTCACCCACCTGATCGCCGACGTCATCCCAAAGGAACAACCTGATGATCCGGCAGCCCTGACCAAGGCCATCCGGGAGAGCCTTGACGGGTTGATCATGCCATACATGATGCCAACCCAGTTCATCTACCGGGAAATCTTCCCAATGTCGGCAAATGGTAAGATTGCCGTCAAGCAGCTGATTAGTGAGGCTAACAAGTAATGATTAATTGGATTGCTAGCCTACCTAACTTCAGTGCCTATGGGACCCCGATGTACTTCTTCTACCTGATACTCGCCATCTTCCCCCTTGGCATTGGCCTGTATTTCGGTAAAAGGTTCAGCTGGTACGAGGCCCTGATCAGTTTCATCTTCATCTTTCTGATGTTCGACGGTGACAGCTGGCAGCAGGGAATTTCACTGATTGTCTACGTCATCTGGCAAACCTGTCTGGTGATGTACTATCACCATTACCGGCAAAAGAATAACGCGTCGGGTGTCTTCTATCTGATGGTGGCCCTCGCAATTGCCCCATTGGTAATCGTCAAGCTGACCCCGGCAATGGTTGGTCACAACTCACTGCTTGGTTTCTTAGGGATCAGTTACCTGACGTTCCGGGCGGCCGGAACCATCATCGAAACCCGTGACGGGATGGTTAAGGACATCTCAGCATGGAAGTTTATCCGCTTCATGCTCTTCATGCCAACCCTGACGTCCGGGCCAATCGATCGTTACCGGCGCTTCTCCAAGGACTACCAGAAAGTGCCGAGTCGGGAAGCCTACCTGGCCCTGGTGAACAAAGGAATCTTCTACCTGTTCCTGGGATTCTTATACAAGTTCGTCATCGGTTACTTCTTTGGTCAACGTTTCCTACCGCACTTTGAGCGGATGGCCCTCCTCCAGCCCCACATGATTTCGTGGAGCATGGTTGGGGTCATGTACACTTACGGCCTGTACCTCTTCTTCGACTTCGCTGGTTACTCACTCTTTGCTGTCGCAATCAGTTACTTCATGGGTGTCAAGTCACCGATGAACTTCAAGCAGCCGTTCAAGTCCAAGAACATCAAGGAATTCTGGAACCGTTGGCACATCAGCCTGTCCTTCTGGTTCCGGGACTACATCTTCATGCGGTTCGTCTTCCTGGCTACCAAGAAGCGGTGGTTTAAGAACCGGAACGCCCTGTTATCAACAGCCTACATGCTGAACATGACTCTGATGGGCTTCTGGCACGGAATTACCTGGTATTATATTCTATACGGAATTATTCATGGCCTCGCCCTCGTCACCAACGACTGGTGGCTACGGTACAAGCGCAAGCACCTGCCGAACTTGCCACACAACAAGTTGACGACCGGCGTTGCCATCTTCATTACCTTTAACTTTGTAATGGTCACATTTTTGATTTTCAGCGGTTTCTTAAACACCTACCTGTTGAGCAAATAGCTGAGTAAGATTTAGGAGGATTTTATCATGCAAGAACAAATTATTAACATTTTAGCTGACGCAACTGGCCGTGACGCATCTGACTTCAGCGATGCTAGTCAAGATCTCTTCGCTTCTGGTCTTTTGGATTCCATGGCAACGGTTAGCCTGCTCTTGGGTCTGCAAGACGCCTTTGACATCCAAGTTCCAGTTTCCGAATTTGACCGGAGCCAATGGAACACTATCGAAAAGATCGAACAACGGGTAAAGGAGTTACAAAATGCATAACAGCAAGCGGCTGTGGTCGATCTTCGGCCCGGTAATTCTTGCTTTTGTCCTGGTCTTGCTACTGTTCTCCTTGCCAATCAAGAAGAGCCACTCGCTGCAGACGGAAAAGCAGGCCGCCGTTTCACTGAGTCCAGTCATCTTCAAGAACCAATCACTGAAGAAACAGGCCTTAAACGACAAGAAAGCTAACTTTGTGCCCTTCTTCGGCTCCAGTGAGCTGCGCCGGATGGATCGCTATCACCCGTCCGTCATGGCTGCTCGCTATCACAACTACACGCCGTTTCTCTTCGGTTCTCGTGGTACCCAATCACTACCGCAGTTCTTCAACATTAACTCAATGGAGAACCAGATGACAGACCAAAAGGCGGTCTACATCATCTCCCCGCAGTGGTTCACCAAGCAGGGGGTCCAGGCACCAGCCTTCAAGTACTACAACGGTTCATACGCTAACCTGACCTGGCTGCAGCACGCTAACCCGCGTTCACCATACGATCGTTACGTTGCTAAGCGGCTCATCGCCCTGATCGGTG
The DNA here is from genome assembly GCA_945971245.1 of uncultured Lactobacillus sp. GTDB lineage: Bacteria > Bacillota > Bacilli > Lactobacillales > Lactobacillaceae > Limosilactobacillus. The sequence goes on along the minus strand of CAMFOZ010000009.1, from coordinate 920 downwards.
ATGACGGAACGGTCGGTGCTGGGGCCCGGAAGATTGCGGCCGGCCATTCACTCAGTTCTTGGGACCGCTTCGTCATCAACAGCCGGGTTAATATCCTGGCTCATGAGGATTCAATCTTCTCCGAGCTGCAGATCAACCAGAACTACGAGAAGCACATCCTGCCGAACGTCAACCGGCTGCCAAAGAAGTACAACTACGATCGTCTGTACAAGCAAGCCGAACGGGTTGGTAAGCGGGACTCTAACAATAACGAGTTCAGCATCCGCAATGCCTTCTACGACAAGCGGGTTAAGCCTGACCTGGACAAATTGGCAGGTTCCCAACGAAAGTTCAACTACACGGCTTCACCAGAATATGGTGACCTGCAAGTCGTCCTCAACGAGTTTAAGAACACCAATGCCAACGTCCTCTTCGTCATCCCACCGGTTAACGCTAAGTGGGAAAAGTACACCGGATTGGACATGAACATGTACTACCGTTCCGTGGAAAAGATCAAGTTCCAACTGCGTGAACAAGGCTTCACCCACGTTCTAGACCTCTCCCATGACGGTAGTAAGCCAGCCTTCATGGAAGATACCATCCACATCGGTTGGGCCGGCTGGGTTAAGTTTGATCGGGTAACCAATCAATTTATCTCAACCAAACAGTCACAACCAAACTACCGGATGAATGACGAATTCCTGACCAAGCGCTGGGCTAACTTAAACCCAACTGCTCACAACCTGCAAGAATTCAAGAACCAAGAATTACGTTAAAATAAAAAAATGCGAACCAGCGGATTTTCCGCGTGGTTCGCATTTTTTGTTTACTTTAGTGGGTCTACACTATCTGGTATTGATGAAAATCAATGCCAGTTTTTTTGTACGGTAGATTGTAAAATTTAAGTTGAACATTTTAGTGGACAGAAAAACCCATCAAGG
>CAMFOZ010000008.1 GCA_945971245.1 uncultured Lactobacillus sp. | reverse complement strand
AACGTTACCCAATCCTGGGCTTGGCGACGGCCTTTGCGGTGCCATTCATCCCTAATCTGGTTACTAACTACGCCTCACTTAGGCTGAAAATTCAAAAGAGCTATTACCTAACCGCTGTTGCATTGGGGACATTGCCCGTGACGTTCCTCTATGCATATAGTGGTCACGCCATTTCTACTTTGAAATTTAAGCAGTTAATCCCGCTAGTAATTATCTTTATCCTCCTCTGCTGTTTATACCTAGTCATTAAACGTGGTGTAAAGCGGGTAAAGAAGTACCGGCATCGTCGTCGAAAGTAACCGCTTTTATGTTATGATTTAGTCAAATAAACGATTGAGGGATGATACAAAATGGCAATTACTTTTCGCCAGGCTCAACCAGCGGACCTTAACAAGATTGTGGCAATCTTCAACGAATCAGTTGACCTGCCAGTCAATGATGAGGTTGAGCTGATAACGCCAGCGAGTCGCCAAGAATGGTTAGCAAGCTTTAATGATGATTATCCCCTCTGGGTCGCTGAAGATAACAGGAATGTCTTAGCCTGGTGCGGCCTCGAACCTTTCTACCCGCACCCCGCCTACCGCTTTTCAGCCGAGATTTCGATCTACGTCGGTCAGGTAGCCCAGCATCAAGGACTCGGTCGACGTTTCCTAAACTTTGTTGATCAACAGGTCCAGACTAGCTTACCTATTAAAACGGTTGTCGCTTATATCTACCAGGAAAATCAGCCTAGTCAAAAGCTCTTCAGTTCGACGGGCTTCACTTATTGGGGAACCCTACATCATATTGCTACCCTTAACGATCGCCCGCACGACCTGTTAATCTATGGTCGGACATACTGACAGTAATTATCAAAGGCGCTGAATGCTTTAATTGTAAACATTCAGCGCCTTTTTGTAGTCGTTATTAATTCAGAACCACTTGTTTAGCCAAATAGCCGTGCCCAGAAGCCCCGCTTCTTTGGTTTTTCGGTTGTGATTGCCGAAGAAGGTAATTTAGTATTGGAAATCTTGGTTGGTGTCTCAGTATGAACCTGCTGAGGAGTTTCATATGGGTTCTGTTCACCAATCCACTTGAAGAAGTCTGGGGCTTTGATTTCCACAAACTTCCCCCGCTTACCATTAATTCCGTCAACACAGAGCTCAATCGGTAAGGCATTCCGGTACTTCTCAATACTATCAGCAGAAAAACCGTTAAAGGTATTAAGCTTGGAAATATCGAAGAGCAAGCTCTTGTCAGCTTTCCGGTACTTAAAGTCCTCAGCCTGGGTAACGTAGAGCTTTGCCCAACTGTTACGTGAGCTTTCCTGGAAGTCATCACAAATTTGGTCAGCAAAGTAAGGTGGAATATCGATTCCGGCCATCTGGTAGTAGTCCCGGAAGATCTTCCGGGTGTTGGACAGAAAGTCAAGACGGCCATTCTTGGTGTTAAAGTCCCGCCATGGTGTTTCATCATCCTCCAAGAGATTGGCCATCCGCATTACAAAGTCCTTGAAGAGTGTGTTGTTAAGGGTTTGTCGAACATTGTAGATGTACTTGTTAGCCTCACCCTTGAGTTGGTCGTTGATGACCTTATCAATCTGCAGGTAGTAGGTCCGCCGGGCAGTTTCCCGTAGCATCGTAAAGCCAGAATCATAGTTGGTGGTTCCGATCAGTGGTGCAATGGCGTGTGGGTTGTTAACCAGTTCGTTCATGGTGTCAACAACCAGGTGCCGACTGTACTGATCCTGTTGGAAGAAGTAAGGTTCAATTTCATCCAACAGAACGGGGTATGAACTCCCCTGCTTCATGTAATGCTCAATGGCCTCAACTGTCTTGGCCTTTTTCTGTACCGTTTCCGTCGGGTAAATGGTCCCAAAATCAATTAATGAACGATCAGTATTCCAAGTCAGCTGGTTAATAATCCGGAGCAAGGTGGACTTACCAGAACCGGCTGTAGCCCCCAGCACCAGGAAGTTTGGCACGTCGTTACCATCTTCAGGGTTGAGGCTAGCCTTTTGCCGAATTTCCCATAGGAATGGAGCCGTGAAGCTGTAAAGAATAGCCTCGTAGAACCGTTTACCGTAGTCATCAGTGTAATCAACAACGAACTTCTGGTATCCCTTCATCACGGCGTCAATGCTCCGTAAACCATCACGAATTTGACTGGTGGTTGCCAGCTTACCAAACGGAATGGGGTGGGTCCCGGCATCATTAGGAACGTAGAGCCCACTGTTATCGTGAACCAGGTTTCGTTCCATCGGCCGATCATACAGGAAGGTCGTATACTTCTTTTCAGCTTGCCGCTGCTGTGGTGTCATCCCACTGATCAGTGCCTCTTGGACTTGTTGATAGATCTTTTCCCGACTCTTGATCTTTGGCTTGGCCGCCCGCGGGGACACCGAGGTCTTCTGAAGGTTATAAACAGTATCGTGTTGCTTTACATCCCGTGCAATCTCGTCCTTGGTCTGTGAGCGTGCTGTTGTAACCTCCCGCATTGCGTTGGTTGTCGTCGTAGGGATAATTTTGGCATCCATCTGCTTCTGAACGTCATGACTGATGATGTCGGTCATGTCGGCAGCCGCAATTTGATCGGTGGTATCGTTATCGAGAATAACCACTTGATTCTCGGTTGATGACTCTTTTTGATCCTTAGCCCCCTCGTCCAACTGAGCTTGGGCCGCTTTCAGCAAATTATCGGTGAAGTATGGCCGGAGGATCGGTCGAATATCCTTCTTGAAGTGCTCACTGAGGTTTTGGAAGAGACGAATATCATTGTCAAAGACCAGGACTTCTTCAAACTGGTTCCGGTCCTTGTTGAACGAATCGGCTGTTAGATCAATACTTCCCAGAATCACCCGCGTGTCATGGGTCTCATGATTACTTAGTAGGTAGAAGTGAGAGTGTAGGGCCTGAACCGGCGACATTTCAACAGTAAAGAGCCCATTCAACACGTTAGCCTGATTGCTACTGGTCAAGCCCTCAAAGAGTTTAGCCGGACGCTTGTTAGCAACCGCAAGCAAAGCATTGGCCAATGCTTCCTTAGTGATTACTTCGTCAGCAGTCTTGGCATCACTGACCTTGGGTGTCTGGAGAGCCAATTCGACCTTGATGAAGTTGCTGAGGTAACGGTTGAAGAAGTCAGCAGTGACATCCCCCGTAACCGCAGTGAGGCGATTAAAACGACGGGCATCAAAAAGCTGACTGATCTTCATCGGTGGAGTTTCCTGACCATTAAATACAATGTGAATCTTTTTCAAATTTGGATCATTAACCATAAACGTTATCCTTTACAATCTAGTATATTTATAGCCTATTTTCGTTGATTTAAGCGGATTTTGCAAGTTCCTTCTTAATTGTTTATCGGTTCGATCTTAGTAAATAAAAAGAGTGGCAGAAGAATTAGTCTCCTGTCACTCTTTTTATTTAGCGTTGCTTAACCGCACCGTTGGCATAGTTGATATCAATGTTACGTTGAACGTTTGGCACAAAAACATTGAAATTAACGCTGCCATCCTTTGATTGGGCCTGGATATGGGCACCAGCGGGTACGATACTATTGCCACTATAGATATCAGTTACCCGGTAACGGACCTGCTTCCCCTGATCGAGGGCCTTGCGGACAATCCCCTCGTAGTAATTTTGCCCAGTTGAGGTACTGCTCCGGGCCTCATTCGCCCAGGCCGTCTGGGTCGCAATGTTTTTAGGGTTGGATTCGGAAGCATCGAAGCCTTGAATCCCTCCAACTAAGGCGTAACCCAGCAGGTGGCCGCGGTCATAGGCGTGGTTGTAGCCCCCAGTTAAGTTATGGGCTTGTAAGAAGCCCGCCGGTTTCCAATTAGTGGCCCCGTTACCAGTTACGGAACGATTCTGGTATTGGCGCGTTGTCTTATTCAGCCAGGCGTCCCCACGCCAAGCCCGCCCCTGACTATCTAATTGATTGACGGCGTAGGGGGCACTACTGATATTGGTATTTAGCCCGGCCTGGTTGTTATTGATGATAAAGGCACCGTGACCATTCCAAACGATGTTATTTCCCAGTTGTTGGCGAACCGCTGGCGTCAGGACCACTTCGGCCTGTTGCTTAGTCGGCGGGAGTTGTTGTTGATTGCCATAATTGCCTGAGCGGGCGGAATTATTCTTTCCCCAGGCCATGAAACGCTGAATACCTTGGGTAAGGGATGCATCCCCCTCAGTCGGCTTCTGAATTACGCCACCGACGACAAGCAGGGCGATAACTCCGAAGACAATATGCCATATCTTTTTCTTTATGCGGTACATAGAATCTTCCTTCTTTGAATACTTTTCTCCTATTGTACAATATTTAAGCGAACGCATGGTCAAAATAATAAAAGGTAGGCGAACTTGCCTACCTTTTATCGTTACTTTTGTAGTTTTGGTGCGGTGTGGAATTTGTAGATCAGGGTCATGATGATCAGGAAGATCACACCGACAGATACAGAGACCCGCGTATCGGGGTTGAAGAACATGAAAATCAGGATAACCGTCAAAGCAATTAAGCTAAAGTAGTTATATGCTGGGTACAGTGGCATCTTGAATGGGTGGTTAACCAGCTGATCAGGGTTGTTCTTCCGGAAGTTCAGCTCGGACAGCAAAATGATGAACCATGGTACCATCCCGGGCATAACACTAGAACTATAAACAACCACGAAGACATTCCGGGCACTTGCACTGAATGCGGATAGCAGCATATTGATTGCAAAACCAAGGAAGATCCAGAAGGCAATCGTAAGGATAGCCACGTTTGGAACGACCCGTTTGGAAAGCTTGCTGAAGACTTTTGGTACTTCACCATCGATAGAAAGCTTGAAGAGCATCCGGCTGGCACTGTAAATCCCAGAGTTAGCACCGGAGAGGGCTGCCGTCAAAACAACGAAGTTAATGATTCCGGCAGCACCCGTGATACCGACCTTAGTAAAAGTTTCAACGAACGGTGAACCAACCGCCTTCAATTCGTTCCATGGGTAGATCGAGACGATCACGAAGATGGCCCCGATGTAGAAGATCAGGATCCGCCAGATAACGGACCGGACAGACTTAACAATGGCCTTCCGTGGCGAAGCGGCTTCACCAGCAGTAATCCCTAACAATTCAATTCCCTGGTAAGAACCGGCGATCACAGACAGTGAGAACATGAAGCCCATGAAGCCACCAGTAAAGAAACCACCGTGGGTCCAGAGGTTAGAGATCCCAACTGGATGCCAGTTGTTCCCCAGCCCAACGACGATGACCAGTAGCCCCAGGATGATCATGGCGATGATCGTAACCACCTTGATCATCGCGAACCAGAATTCCAGCCGACCATACGCCTTAGCGGAGGCTAGGTTAGCCAGGGTCAGAATCGTGATCATGACCAGGCCAGAGATCCAATCCGGTAGGTTCGGCCACCAGTAATTCAGGTACTGACTCATCGCGATGATATCAGAGATTCCTACGATGATGAACTGAAAGACGTTACTCCACTTGGTCAGGTAACCGGCTAGAGGGTGAATGTACTTAGAACCGTAGTCCGCAAACGAACCAGTCCCGGGACTAATGTAGATCAGTTCCCCTAGAGCCCGCATCACGCCATACAGGACCAGTCCCACGAAGGCGTAGGCTAACAGAACTGATGGCCCCGTCCACTTAATGGTTGAAGTAGCACCCATGAAGAGCCCACTCCCAATGGTTCCCCCGATGGCGATCATTTCCATCTGTCCAGGCGTCATCGTCCGATTTAACTTAACTTTCTTTTGATTATCCATCTTATAACCCCATTTCCTAATACGAAAAAAAGCTACCCATTGCGACTACCAACCAGTAAAACTAAGAATTAGTTATGTGGTTGAGGCGCTTTGGATAGCTTTTAATTAGCATATCTTATTCGAATATATTAAAGGTGCTCAACCACGGTGCTTGTTGTTGTGGTTGAGGTGGAGGTTAGATGAATAATCGATTTTAGTTGTAATTGCATAATAACATTCCTCCAATTCCCTTTTCTTTCGTTGTTATTAGAATACTATTAGAAAATTAAAATTGCAAGGAAAAGTTTAAATTTCTCTTTGGTTTTGAACGGTTCTCTTGATCAATGACGCTTTCGCAGATGAAGTGCTGTTAGGAAGGCCCACACTAGCATCGTCAATGTTCCAAATATACTTGCTTTGGGATCTTCATGGTTCCCTGTCTGTGGCAAAGAAGACGATTCACGAGTTTGCGGACTCGTCGCTAACTCTTTCAATGGTTGCTGCAATTGATCAAGTTCATTATGAAATGCCAACGGATCGAGTGCTGGAGAAGTCTCAGTTGCACCTATTTGACTACCGGCCTTAGTATTTGTAATTGACGAAGATGGGGCATCTTCTTGCCAATTAGGATCATTAGTATTTACTGTTGAGGACTCTGACTGGGTTACATTATTAATTTGGTCTTCCTGGATCCCCATGTCTTTTTTAGTGATGTTTGTTTGGCTACCTTCATCTCTACTGGTAGATTGTTCAATGCCATTTCTGGTTTGGGTACCGGTATCTTGGCTAGTTGATGTTTCTGTCTGCGTGGTCTTATCTTTACTAATAGGCGATTCAGTTTGCGTACCGGTGCTCTGTTGTTTACTTTCCGTTTGTGTATTTTCATTCTTAGCAACGGGTGCTTCAGTTTGGGTATCACCAGCTTGCTGTTTAACCTCTGTTGAGATGCTTTCGTTACCAGTAGGTATCCCAGTTTGGGTCCCCTGATCCACATCATCAATTGAATCATCCCCAACGCCGGTATCAGTAGTTGAAGAGTCAACGGTTTGACTATCTTTAGCCGTTACTGATGTCTGGCCTGTATGTGTTTCAGCATCCTTACCAGTGACCGCTTCTGTCTGAGTACTATCATCCTGCTGCTTATTTCCCGTTTGAATTGCATCGTCTTTAACAATTGGTGCTTCAGTTTGGGTACTATGATCCACGTCATCAATTGAGTCATCTCCAACGCCGGTATCAGTAGTTTCATTTGTAGTTGTTTGACTACCTTTATCCACCACCGTTACTTGATCTGTTTGGGTACCATCATCCCTGGTGGTTACTGGTTCGGTTTGCGTACCTTTATTGCTTGCTGCTGGTTGTCCCGTTTGGGTGCCGGTACTGGTAACCTGGTCCGTCTGGGTACCATCATCATTCATTGTCGGCTCATCAGTTTGACTACCCTTATCACCTGATGGGGTTGGATCCGTTACTGTTGAATCATCAGTAGTTCCGGTACCAGTACTCTTATCATCAGCTACTTTATGATAATCCACCTCAACCGCAATTGAATCCTGTGCTAACTGATCAACCGTTAATTGTTGGGCAGTAACTTTGTCTAGGGACGCTTGGTAGCCATCAACCTTTGGCAGTTGAAATTCATCAAACGGACTGATTTGCCACTCACCATAATGTGTTTTGTCACCCACTACCGAAACATTTCGTGTGGCTAGGGCGTGTTGGGTAATTACCCGATCTCCAGTTGGGAGGTGCAATGTAATCGTTCGACAGAGTTGCTTATTTTCGACTCGGCTTTCTTGGTGGCCAGGGGCCTGGATTCTTTGAACCAAGAATTTATAACGGATCCCAGAGTTAGGAATTGTTTGTATAACTTTCGGCAGCTGGTCTTTTTCAACATATTCCCACCCTTCAGGCGGCGATGGCAGAGTAAACGTAACAACTGGTTCATTGTGTGGCTTACTAATGGTCGTTACTCGGTCTATTATTGGGCTGCCGTCTATTGCTTCGAATTCAATTAAGACATTAGAGGTTGTTCTCGGTTCCTTTATTAGTTTGGTATAAGTAGCCTCTTCTACTTCGTCCGTTGAATCTGGAGTAACTACCTTAGGTGGAATTTCTACCCAAAGCGGGATATAGCCTTCCGGACATGGTAGGACGTAAGCTTGCCAGCCAGGGTGAATGGTTTTCACAAGTTTTCCATCCTGGTCGAGTTGAAAACTGGCGACCTGACGGATGACGTGCTTCTCATTAGTCAAGGGATTAACGTAATTGATGGTCCGAACGACATCCTTGGTAATGAGCTGGTCATCACTATGAGCCTGGCTGGTGAGTGCAGTCGAAACAGATACCGGTTGATTAATGTTGGCACTAGCCGTGACGTTTCCAGCTGATAGTGATAGCAGGACTGATGTCGATAAAAGCCCGATTAATGACGAGTGATAAATACGGTGTGATAGCTTCTTATCCATTTTAATTTCTCCTTTATTGTTGCCTTCACTAGATAGATACGGCTATGAGAAGAAATCGCACGAATTTTAAATATAAAAAGACCCTCAGCAGATTCTGCTAAGAGCCAAATTATTTTATAGTGAATGAATAACCTTTTCGATATCGTCCACGATCTGTTTAGGCGTTAGGTGATACCATTCGTCCATAACTTCAAGCGGTACGTTATCCGCGAACTCCCGTGGTGCACCAAAATTGAGCACCTTCATGTTGGTTGGACCGTAGTAACGGGCAATCGTCTCACCAAAGCCCCCACTCAGGTTCCCATCTTCCAGGGTAACCACGACATCGTGATTCTCGGCTAAGTGGTGGAGATCATGCTGGTCAATTCCGGTTACTGACTTCGGGTTAATCAAGGTAGCGTCGATATTAAGCTTGTTCTTCAGTTGCTCGCAGACCTCTTCACCAAGTTGCCAGAAGTCACCAACTGCCATGATAGCCACTTCACTACCATGGTGGACGACGTCATAGTTGATGGTACTGTAGTCGTCCTGACTTGGTTGCCCATGAAGAAGGGTCTTCTCAGGCTGGCGAATAACCACTGGCTGGTCGGTCTGCTTAATAGCCCACCGTAGCATGGAAATCATTTCTTCAACATTGGTTGGCGCCAGGTATTCAATATTCGGAAGGTCACTGATCATTGAAATATCAAATGACCCCTGATGGGTTGCTGAGGTGTTGGCGATGGTCCCACCCCGGACAATCATTACGACTGGGGAATCGTTAAGGGCCATATCATGAACCAGTTGGTCATAGGCCCGTTGAAGAAAGGTACTGTTCTGGAAGACCACCGGCCGGGCGCCAGCAGAGGCCATCGCAACCGCGGTTGTAATTGAGTCCTGCTCGGCAATTCCAACATCATAGTAACGATCGGGGTGCTTCTTCTGGAATTCTTTTAGGCCAAATACCCCCGGGATAGCAGCGTTAATCGCAACTACTGGAGCCCCAGCGTTAACTTGACGATCCAATTCCGCCATCACAGCCTCATTGTAACCATTAACTACCGGATGCTTGTCTTCACCGGTCTTGAGGTCAAACGGATCCCGCCAGTGATATTCCATCTTGTGTTCTTCAGCCGGCACAAAGCCTTTACCCTTCTCGGTATTAACGTGTAAGACAATTGGATGGTCGATATCCTTAACATCACGGAAGGCATCGATCATTGTCTGCAGGTCGTTTCCGTCTGCAACGTAACGGTAGTCCAGACCCATGAACTTGAAAATATTGTTTGGTGATTTGCCATTACTATCGCGCAGTTCTTTAAGACCCTTGTAGAGGCCACCCTGGTCCTGATCGATGGCCATCTGATTATCGTTAACCACGATGATCAAGTTAGAGTGCAATTTGGCAGCGTTATTTAAGCCCTCAAAGGCCAGGCCACCACTCAGGGAGCCATCCCCGATGACAGCGACAATATTGTTATGCTTTTCTGGCCGTAACAGGTCCCGCGCCTGGGCCATCCCTACTGCCAGTGAGATTGAAGTTGAGGTGTGTCCAATCTCAAAGAAATCATGGACACTCTCTTCCGGAGAGGTGTAGCCCGTAATGTCTTCATAGTGATCGGGATCCAAGAAGCCAATCTTCCGTCCCGTTAGCATCTTATGAGCGTAAGATTGGTGGGAAACATCCCAGATCACCTTATCATGTGGTGAATTGAAGACGTAGTGGTAGGCAAGCGTCAGTTCCATCACCCCAAGATTAGGACCAACGTGGCCACCGATTGCGGCGTCGCGTTCCAGCACCAGCTGCCGCATTTCTGTTGCCAATTCCTTCAACTCATCCAAAGACATCTTTTTGATGTCGCTAGGCTCATTTACATCATTTAAGAGGTAATCAGGATGCAGATTCATCTAATACCCACTCCTTCTAAGCTAAAATTTTGTCGATAGTTTCATTGTTATTAAAAAGTATTGCTAATTTATATTTTAACACTACTTAGCAAAATTAAGAAAATCATTTAGTAATCAAATTGACGATCGATGGCTTTCTAAGATACCATTAAGGAGATTATGCATGAAGGACCGACTAAATAATGATAGATATTAGTAATGCGGCGATTGATAAACTTTCGCCGTTCAAACAACTGACACCTGAACAGGAAAACCTTGTTGAAGATATCCTCGACTTTACAGCTCATCACCTCAAGGATGACTATCCAGCAACCTACACTATTGTTGGGGATGCCGGCACTGGTAAGAGTGTGGTTCTTTCCCAACTCTTTGACCGCCTGCAAAAGGCCGCTCGTAAGGATTCGACTTCTCCCTTTTACCAGACGACCAACTACTTCTTGGTTAACCACCCGGAGATCCTGAAGGTCTACCGTGAGATTGCGGGACATCTCCCAGAACTGTATAAGAAGGACTTTGCTCGCCCTACCTCGTTGATCAACCAACTTGATAAGAAACAGGAAACGATCGACGTGGCCATCATTGACGAGGCCCACCTTCTCCTATCCAAGCCGGATCACTACAACAATTTCTATCACGATAACCAATTGGTCGAAATTATCAAACGCGCTAAGGTAGTAGTAATTGTCTTTGATCAATACCAGGTGCTACGGATGAAGAGCCTCTGGACCCCGGAGCGACTACACCACATCACAGATCGGTATCCGCATAAAGAGTACCACCTCACAAAGATGTTTCGGATGAATGCCACCCCGCAGCTAGTCGATTGGTTCAATACCTTCACTAATGATTACCAGCTGGCCCCACTGCCGCAGAATGCCCGTGACCATTATGATTTCCGGATCTATGATGATGCTGAAGAAATGCGACAGGCAATCGTTCGGCGCAATCATGAGGTTGGCCTCTCAAGAATTCTCTCGACTTCCGGCTATCCGTCCACGCTTGATGGCGGTAAGCATTACATTAAAGAGGGCCGCTTCAAGATGCCGTGGGACCAGTACAATTACACGGTGACCCCGTGGGCTGAACTTCCCCAGACAATTGACGAGGTCGGTTCGATTTACACCTGTCAGGGCTTTGACCTCAACTACACCGGGATCATCCTTGGACCGCCAATCAGTCAGATCCCTGATACCCAGCGTCTTCAGATCAACTTGGATCGCTATACTGATACCGAGGCCTTCAAGAAGCGAGCCGACCTTACTGATCCCCAAGAGATTACCCGTCTGGAGAAACGAATGATCATGAACTCGCTCAACGTCCTCTTTAAGCGCGGCGTCTACGGGACCTACATCTATGCTCACGATCCACTACTGCGCCAAACCCTCTGCCAGCTGTTTTCTGCTGCTGGTCTTCACTTGCCAAAGAAAGGTGATTGATTAATGAAAAAACACCTAAATAAAACCGCCCTGGTTACCGTGGCCTTTCTAGTCGCCCTGGTAGTTATCTACTTTATCTACCGTGACTACCGTCCAGAGATCAACTTGTTGCTGCACCTTAATTCGCACAACCAGGTGATCCTGTTGCACCTAATCCGTAGTCATGGCCTGTCGACGATGCTACTATTGCTGCTTTTGATTGCTATCTTTAATGCGATTCCCGGGATGTCGAATTCCGTTATCTGTATCTTTGCCGGCCTGTGTTATGGTCCCTGGATTGGGTTCCTGATCAACTGGCTCGGGAATATCATCGGTAACTGTGCCGTAATGAGTCTGATTCGGGAAGTGGATATTTCTAAACGGACTAAGAAGTCTAAACTGCTGACTTACCTGCTTCACCAGAAACATCCCCTCATCGGGTTGACCATCGGCTACATGATTCCGATCATTCCAAGTGCCCTGGTTAACTATGCGGGGGCCCGGTTGAAGTTAAGCCGGTCCCGTTTCTTAACGATGGTTGCGATCGGCATGGCTCCGACATCCTTTATCTACGCCTTTGGTGGGGATGCCATCTTCCGGGGCGATGGCAAGCGGATCATCATCGCGGTGATCGCCATCGTCGTCATCCTGCTCGGTTACCTAGTCGTTCGTAAACTAATTTCTAACTCTCGCCTTGAACATGAGGCGGCTTAATCATGGAATTAAAAATACGCTCATGGCGTGCGGTAAGGTCCGCACATCATGAGCGTTATTTATTTTACAAATCAATTTCCAACATGATTGGGGTGTGGTCACGACGGACCCCGCTATCGATCATCGTCGAACTCTGGAGCTTGTCAGCTAGGCGGTCACTGACCAGCCAGTAGTCAATCCGCCACCCCGAGTTGTTCTGCTTACTGGTGATAACCCGTTGTGCCCACCATGAATATGCGCCAGCCTGGTCAGGGTGCAGGTAACGGAAGCTATCCGTAAAGCCTGCTGCCAAAAGCTTAGTGAAGTGTTCTCGCTCTTCATCGGTGTACCCAGCGGAATGGTGGTTGTTCTGGGGATGAGCCAGGTCAATTGGTTCGTGGGCAACATTGAAGTCCCCACTGGCGATTACGGGTTTGTCATGGTCCAATTGTTGAAGGTACTGCCGGTAGCAGTCATCCCAGACCTGCCGTTCATCGAGGCGCTTAAGCCCGTTTCCTGAATTAGGGGTGTAAACCTCGGTCAGATAAAAGCTCGGGAACTCCAGCGTAATGATCCGCCCCTCGTCATCCATTGGCTCCGGAGCCCCAATCTGTGGCTGGGTAACCACTGGCTGGTATTCCTTCTTGTAGAGGTACATGGTTCCGGCATAACCCTTCCGTGCTGGTTCAACGGAACTCCGCCAGGCAACGGCATAGTCAGGGAAGAGTTCGGCTAGAACTTGCAGATGCTTCTTGGTTGGCCCGTTCTTAGAGAGCTTGGTCTCTTGAATGGCAATGGCGTCCGGATCTTCGGCAGCAATCTTGTGCAGGACATCCCGAGTTTCACCGGCCCGCTTTGAGGTTCCGGTTAGAGCCGCATTAATTGAATCAATATTCCATGAGATAAATTTCAAAGTTAGTTCTCCTTTTCAATATCACTTTTCTTAATGAAAACCCCATCCGGTGTGGTTACCCCTGTACGGTGGGCAATTTCCTGGTAGGCAGCATTCAGTGCTTCCTTGTGATCAACACCGACTAACCGGCAAAAGATCAGTAGGGCAATCTGGAGGTCACCGATACTATCAACTAGCTTGGCATGGTTCTGTTTATTGTAAGCTCCGGACAGCTCGCCAAGTTCTTCGGCCAGCTTCATAAATTCAACCCGCGGGTCGGCCTCATCAATCTTGCGTTCGTGTGCCCATTCCATAATCTTGGGAATTAGTTCTTCGTAGTTCAACCTTCTCACCTCATCTCACCGCTATTATACGTGATTTCCGCCAAAAGATAAAAGTGGCTTTTCGTTTGCCAAGCCGGGAACGCCTATTCTAAAATTAAAATAAGATTGCAAAGAAAGGTGTCTTAGATAATGAGTAAGCAGCAAGTATCCCTGCCGACCAAAATTGAGGTCCGGGGTGGTCGCGTCCATAACCTAAAAAATGTTGACGTCGACATTCCTCTTCACAAGTTTGTTGCCATCTCCGGGTTATCTGGTTCAGGAAAGAGTTCACTGGCCATGGGGATCCTCTATGAGGAGGGTTCCCGACGCTACCTGGAGGCCCTCTCCACCTATACCCGGCGCCGGATCAAGCTCGGCGCCCAGGCAGAGGTTACCAGTGTTAAGCACATCCCGTCCGCGCTGGCTCTCCGGCAGCGGCCGAGTATTCCGTCTGAGCGGGCAACTGTTGGGACGATGAGTGAGATCTTCAATGTGATTCGGCTGATCTTCTCCCGGTTAGGCTCCCCTCGCTGTCCCAACGGTCACCAGGTTAAGCCTAGTCTGGCAATTGCGGAAGCGATGAGTAAGTCGGGCGACGAGATGGGGATGATTACCTGTCCAACCTGTGGCATCAAGTTCCCTGCTTTTAGTGCCGAGGACTTTGCCTTCAACTCTGCTGGTGCCTGCGAAAAGTGTCAGGGAACTGGGGTTGTTCGTGAGATCGATGAAAGCAAGTTAATTGGGGATGAGAACCTCAGCCTTGCGGACGGTGCTGTGGCATCTTGGCACCTTCCCGGCCGAAACTTCATGCCCAACGTGGCGGAACAAGCTGGGGTTCGGATCCATATTCCGTACCGTGACTTGACCGCTAAGGAAAAGGAGTTCGTACTCAACGGTCCTAAGAAGAAGTTCAAGATGGACTTCCGCTCCGGCACAGGACGGGTCTTCCACGATTTCAACGCCCTTTACGAAAACGCCCATGAAGCTGTCTATGAGTCAGCACGGACCAGCAAGAGTGAACGGGCCCAAAAGCGGATCAGCGAGTTCTTCCACTACTCCACCTGCCCGGTCTGTCACGGTACTCGTCTCAAGCCCGTCCTCCTCACCCAGCTTGCTGGTGGGTTAAATATCGCTCAGGTTAGCCAATTAACCCTCGGTGATCTGCCAGACTGGAAGAAGACTGTTCTTAGCGAACTGCCAGCTAACATGGGGAAGATGGCCCACTCCCTCTTCAAGGAATTCGATGATAATCTTCGGCCCCTCCTTGAGCTTGGTCTCGACTACCTCACCTTGTCGCGGAACGGGAATACCCTCTCAACCGGTGAGTTGCAACGAATCCAGTTGGCCCGCACTTTGCGAACCCAAACGACCGGTGTCCTCTATATTTTGGATGAGCCCTCGATCGGTCTTCACCCCGACAATGTTTCCGGGTTATTAAACGTCTTTCGGGAGCTGGTTGCCCAAGGTAATTCGCTGGTTGTCGTTGACCATAACGTTGATATTATCCGGGCAGCGGACTGGATCATCGAGATCGGCCCCGGTTCTGGTGCTAATGGTGGGCGGATCCTTGACCAGGGTACCCCAGCCAAGATTGCCCAAGATCCTGACTCCAAGATTGGCCCCTACCTTAATGGGACTGCTCAACTGCTGGCCCGGCCGGTAGCCGATCAAGAGGCTAAAAAGCAGATCAGCTTTGAAGTTGCCGGCTACTATAACCTCAAAGACATCCGCGGCCAGCTGCCGATCAATCGGCTGAGTGCGGTCACTGGTTTCTCCGGTGCCGGAAAAACCAGCCTGATCCTTGATAGTCTAGTCCCTGCCATCAAGGATCAGGCAAAGAAAATTTGCTTGCCTAAGCAGGTTAAACAACTGAATGCCCCGCTCAAAGAGGTCGTCAGCGTCGACGCGGCCCCAATTGGCAAGACGATGCGATCAACGGTAGCAACCTACACCAGCATCATGGATAACCTCCGGAAACTCTTTGCAGCCCAGCCCCTCGCCAAGAAAAAGCACTACACCCCAAGCTATTTCTCCTACAATAACAAGCAGGGGGCCTGTCCTAACTGTGGTGGGAGCGGAATCGTGACCCTGGATATTCAATTCCTCCCCGACATGCAACAGACCTGCCCCGTCTGCCATGGCGAACGCTATAACAAGGACGTGCAGGCAGTGAAATGGCACGACTACTCAATCGTCGACCTTCTGGATTTAGACGTTCGCGCGGCCCTGCCAGTCTTCAAAGACGTCCCAAAGATCGAACGGGAACTGAAGCTGTTGGAAGAAGTGGGCCTAGGCTACCTTCACCTCGGCGAGAGTACCCCGAGTCTCTCTGGTGGTGAAGCCCAACGCCTGAAACTGGTCAAGCACCTGGACCGTAACCAGGCCACAACCCTCTTTGTCTTTGATGAACCAACGATCGGCCTGCATCCCCTGGATGTCAAAACTCTGTTGGGCGTTATGCAACGCTTACTGGACCGTGGGGCAACGATCATCACGATCACCCACGACCTCAATCTGATTGTCAACGCGGATTACATCCTCGACATGGGTCCTCGTGGCGGGAAGAATGGTGGGCAGATTGTCGCTACTGGTCGCCCACGAGACCTGATCAAGAACCCAACCAGTCTTACCACGAAGTACCTTGCTGAATATTGGCATCGTTTTGCCGAATAGACTAAGGGGCTGTGACTTAAATCTGTTATATAGGTCAAAAGTCAGCAGCGCGGTACACAAATGGCCTCAAGCATTCGGAAAGCCCGAACGCTTGAGGCCTATTTGTGCTCGCGGGGGTGTGAAGACGAAGTCGTAAACGACTTCTGTCACACTCCCTTTATATACTCATCCCAATCCAAGCTGCTAACAGTCCACCGACGTAGGAAACAAGGAAATAGCCAACCAGGCTCCACCACCGGTGTTCGTCAATCATGGCAATCATCTCTGTGTTGAAGGTTGAGAAGGTGGTATAGCCACCGAGCAGCCCAACACCCCAGAAGAGCATCGCCGATCCGGTGGCAGCAAGGTGGCCAGTTAACAGACCTAACACCAAGGCCCCACTCAGATTGATCAATAGGGTTGCCAAGGGCCAGTCAACTTGCTGCTTCTTCCATAGGGTAGTAAGCCAGTACCGCAACAGGGCACCGAGGGCGGAACCGCAACCAACACTAAGCATGTTGCTCCACCACTCTTCCTAAGTATCGGGCCAGAATCATTCCCAATCCCGCCATCACCAGGCCACCGACCATACTCAGCAACAGGTAGATACCAGCACTGAGCAGGCTGTGCTGACCGAGCTTGATGGTAGTCGTTGTAAACGAGGAAAAGGTGGTGAAGGCCCCAATTAGTCCGGTCCCGAGTCCAGCATTCAGCCAGCCGGCTAATAGATCGCGTTCGATCACATAATAAGTTAAAAATGCGAGCAAGAAGCAGCCCAATAGGTTGGCGATGAGAACACCCTGGGCATCGAAGGCGGTGCTGAGGAGGTAGCGGAAGCACCCGCCAGCGAAGCCGAACGCAGCCACACTGACGATATTCTTCAGTTTCATTTTTCAAAACTCCCTTAATTAAAAATGCCTTTTTATATTACTACGCTTACCTAGCTTTGCCAATTGGGCCTCTTAGCCTGTATAATAAGGGGCAAATCAAGAGATAAGGAAGTAATACCATGAAGATGCGTCGGATTGACCACATTGTACTAACCGTTTCGAGCCTGGAGGAGAGCAGCCGCTTTTACCATGAAGTCTTTGACATGCCAATTATTGACCAACAGACGGATGATAACATCATTACCCTGCGCTGTGGGCACCAATTGATTCGCTTGCAGAAGACGGACCGCCCCACTGAGCTGAAGGCCGCCCAGCCCACCATTGGTAGCGCCGACCTGTGTGTGGTTGCCGGAGACAAAGTAGAAGACATCCTCCACCACCTGCGGAGCTACTATGTCGATGTCGTTGCTGGGCCGGTTGAAAAGCACGGTTCCGAGGGTGAAATGACGTCCATCTACGTTCATGACCCTGATAATAACCTGGTCGAGATTGCGGTCTACAAGAATAAGTAATTTCCTATATAGCATAAAAGAAGGGCCTGTAGCAAGATTGTATTTTGCTGCAGGCCCTTTGTCTTATTTATTCTTATTCCGCCAATTCTTCCAGCGGTGGCTGAGTTCACTTATCACTAGCGCTATGATCACTACTAGCGCAATTGAATAGCCGATGACTCCGAGACGGAAGATGTGCGGGTGCTGACTACTGCCCTCCACAATTACTGAGGATCCGAGGATCACTGCCGCCAGAATGATCACAATCAGGAAGCGGTTGGTAATCCGTTCAATTTGATTAATCAGCCTTTCCTGTCCCTTGAGTTTGAAATTAACCTGGGCGTCCCCATTGGCAATCGTCTCCAGGGTAGCGTTGATCCGGTCCGGCAGGTGAGCCGTCTCCTGTGCCGTGGTGACGAGATTGATCAGCTGGTCATCCAGGCTATCACGCCACTTGAACTTGCGCTTGAGGTATTGAAGTCCAAATGGCCGGGCGACTTCCATCATCGAAATGTCAGGATCAAGCCGGGCCACGGTACTCTCCAGCGTTCCAAAGGCCTTGATCAGCAGGGTTACCTCAGGCTTCATCTGCAGGTGATTCTTTTGGCAGAGCTGGACAATCTGGTAGACCATCGTCGAGAAGTCAATCTCTCCGACCCCCATTGCCAGGTAAGGGCGGATGAAGCTGCCCAGTTCCTTGGTAAACGCGGGTTCGTCCAGGGGCCCCGTCTGGTTGCAGATGGCTAGGACGGCCTGGGAGATCCGGCGAACATTCTTGGTCGTGATCGCCAGGACCACGTTGGCAATCCCATCGGCCATGGCCGGGGTCAATGTTCCCATCATACCAAAGTCCAGGTACACGATCCGGTATGGCGGCAATGGCGTCTCCTGATGATAACTCAGGTTTGTGTTTCCTACCTGAACCTCGTGCTGGTGAGTAGTCTTCATCGTTGGCTGGTCCTGACTGGCTGGATCAAGTTCATGAATGAGGATATTTCCGGGGTGAGGATCCGCGTGGAAGAAATGATCGACAAAGACCTGCTTCATGAAGTTCTTAACCAGGACGTTGGCAATGTACTTGCGCTTAGCAATCAGTTCCGATGTCTCCGGTCCCTTGAAATTCTCTTTAAAGAGGTGCCGGACACTCTTCCCCACCATCGTCTGGTTGACCAGGATCTGCGGTGCACAATACTTGGTATAGACCTTGGGAACCGTAACGATATCGTCCCCGTTGTTGAGCCGGTAGAACTCCTCACCATTGTGGACCTCGTTCATCGTGTTGACCTCACTCAAAAGTGATCGGCTCAGCTCATCCAACACCTTGTCCAGGTTGACCACGGTCATCTCGCTGGGAACATACTTGAGCAGCTTAACCGCCCGCTGCAACAGGGCAATGTCGGTATTGACCAGCTGGCTGACCGCCGGGTGTTGGACCTTGACCACCACTGGAGTTCCATCCTTCAGAGTTGCATGGTGAACCTGACCGATTGAGGCCGAAGCGAAGGGCTGCTCATCAAAACTGGCAAAAACCTCATCGATGCTGTGACCGGTTTGCTCCTTAAATGTCTGTTGGACGCTGCTGAAGGGGTCGGCCTTGACCTGGTCTTGAAGCTGGCGGAGGGCTTTGACGTAGGCCGGCGAAATGAGATCCGGCCGGGTCGACAGAATCTGGCCCATCTTGATAAAGGTCGGGCCAAGTTCCTGGAGAGCCGCGTAGATCTCCTCCGGGTGCTTCTGGTGGTAGAAATTACTGAGAAAATGGTGGCGGCGCATCACCTGCATTATCTCCCGCAGCCGTTGCCCCTTCTTGATTTCAATGTCGGCCTCATTACTCATGCTGATCAATCCTTACTAATTTGAATATTTACTTTGATTTTACCGCAAAAACGCGGCAAAAAGAATTGACAAAATGTTGGTCAGGCTATAACAAACTTGATACAATAGTTACGGAAATTATTTTATGGAAATAGGTGAGTTTATCAAATATGGCTGCATTATGGTCTTCATATTGGTTTAAGCTAATTGTTATTATTCTGATTTTACTGCTGGCGGCGCTGTTTACGCTGCTGGAGTACTCAGTCGTTAAGGTTCGGCCGAGCGAGCTGAAGGAGCTCAAGCAGACACGCAAGGTTAAGCGCGCCGAGCACATGGTCGGTAATCTTAATGAATACCTTTCGACCGCCCAGGTTGGGGTTACGATGACCTCCCTGGTATTAGGGTGGATTGGTGACCAGTTCATTACAGACCTGCTGCTTAAGATCACAGTGGTTCCGGCAACGGTGCGGGAAATCATTTCACCAATTCTCGGTGTGCTGATTTTTACCTTCTTCCACGCCGTCTTTACGGACCTGGTACCAAAGAACATGGCGATTGACCGGCCAGTGCCGATTCTCTTGTCCATTGTTCACCCGGTTCAATTCTTCCACACGATCTTCTACCCATTTGTTTGGTTGTTTGCTGTTGTAGCGGCTAAGATCACCAAGATGCTGGGGTACAACGTCCAACCGGAGGAGGATACTTACTCACAGAACGAAATCATGACCCTTTCCCAACAATCCGAAAAGGCTGGGGAAATGGACAAGGAAGACGTACTCTTCATGCGGCGGGCCTTCCAGATGAATGATAAGGTTGCCGAAGATATCATGATTGACCGGACCCAGTTGTCAGTAATTGATATTACGGCCACCATTGATGATGCTGTCAAGCTTTACTTTGAAAAGAAGTTTACGCGGTTCCCAGTCGTTGCTAATAATGATAAGGACCACATCCTGGGTTACATCTTCTCCTACGATATCATGCGGCAGAGTCAGATTAATCCAGAACAGTCAATTCGGACGATCATGCGGAAGATTCCAATCGTCTACGAGAGTGAACCAATCACCAGTGTCCTGCAAGTTATGATGAAGAAGCAGGTCCCAATCGTGGTTGTCCAGGATGAATACGGTGGAACCTCCGGGATCATCACTGATAAGGATATCTACGAAGAGCTGTTCGGTACAGTTGGTGAAGAAATTGATCACGCTACCTCGGACATGATTGAGAAGAAGGAGCCTGATAGTAAGGGTAACCCAACTTACGAGGTATCTGGTAAGATGCCATTAGCTGACTTTGAGCGTTACTTCAACACCAATATCGAGCAATTCGATAACTCAGAAGTAACGACGCTGACCGGGTTCTTCCTGGAGCGGCAGTATGATCTGAAGGTTGGTCAACCAATTAGAGTCGAAAACTTCTCCTTCACTCCACTGGATCTCCAGAATGCTTATGTCAACAAGTTCAAGGTTATCTACATCAAGCCAAAGAAGAAGGCTGACAAGGATGACCAAGACAACGACAAAAAAGATAAGAAAAAGTAATTAGAATAAGCTAAACGACCCGTTCAGGTTTTCTGAACGGGTCGTTTTTTTAGTGCTGGCAATGAACATCCTCACCCGGGACACAGTTACATTGAACCGTTTCGGGGGCCGTTGCCATTTTCTCTTTGAGGGTTTGTTGAAGACGTTTGATGTCATCCTGACTTAGGGTTGCTTGGTCAACAACGTGGTTGAGGGTTTGGCCGACACAGTGCTCGCAGATACTGTTAAAGAGGTCGTCGGCAACCTGATTCATCGTCGACTGCTCTGCAACGAGTGGACGGTAGATGAAGGAGCGGCCCTGCCGGGTTGTCGAAAGCGCGCCTTTAGCAACCAACCGCCGCAGTAGGGTCTTCACGGTCGCCGGCTTACAATCGACCTTTCGCTGCAAGATGGTGATGATCTGGTTACTGGTGGTCTCGCCTAACGTCCAAACGATGCGCATTACCTGCCATTCGGCTGGAGTAATCTCTAATCCTTTCGTCATTTTACTGCCCCTTTCCGTTACGATTACATTTGTAATTCTAACATCATTTTACACTATTGCAAAGTCTCACGCCGAATTGACTTCCCTCCTAAACTTGGTAAACTAATACATTGTGCAATTAATGACAAAGGAGAACACAATTTTAATGCAAAACAAACGTATTCAGCACGCGTTGATCATCATGGTGCTCGGAACCTTCTTCGGGATCCTCTGCTCGACCCTGATGAACATTGCCCTGCCAACCTTCATGCGGGTTTTCGGCATCAGTGAGGCCCACGTCCAATGGGTAATTAACGGCTATATGCTGGTCAACGCCCTGATGATTCCAGTCAGCTCGTACTTAATTAAACGCTTCTCGTTCCGCTGGCTCTTTATCTTTTTCTGTGGTGTCTTTCTGGTGGGAACCATCATTGGCGCCACCGCCCCTAACTTCAACATGGTCGTCATCGCTCGCATGATCCAGGCGATCGGTGCCGGCATGATGATGCCTTTAGTTAACGTGCTGGCGATTCGCTATGCCGATCCCGGTAAGAAGGGACGAATCATGGGTGTCATTGGGCTGGCCTTTAACTGTGCTCCGATCTTCGGCCCAGTTCTCTCCGGGGTTCTGTTAAACTACCTCTCCTGGCGCTACCTTTTTATCTTGATTATCCCCTTCCTGGCGATTGTCTTAGTGCTATCATTCATTTTTCTGCCTTATATTCCGCATAATGAATCGCCGCGGTTTAACACCACCGGATTGATTACGATCACGATTGGTCTCTGGTCGCTATTGATGGGACTGTCTAATGTTTCCACCAACCAGCTAGGCTCCTTCAACGTCTGTGGTTATGTCCTGATCGGGCTCGCCTTCCTGGTGCTCTTCTATTTCACCCAGCGTCACAGCGACCATCAGCTGATCAACTTGTCGATTTTCCACCACAAACAATTCGTCCTCGCCACAACCATCAACATGCTGATCACGGCGACGATGTACGGAAACACCATCCTGATTCCACTTCTGGTTCAGATCGTCCTGGGCAAGAGCACCATTGTCTCTGCCATGGCCGTCCTACCCGGCGCCTGTCTGACGGGGCTGCTCTCAACAACTAGTGGCCGTTTCTATGACATCTATCCCATCCGGGTCCTGGTCGGTACCGGGCTGATCGTTGACATCATCGGAACCCTTGGTCAGGCAATGATTGGGGCTAACAGCTCTGTTCTGATCATTACCATCTTCCAAACCGTCCGCCAGTTCGGCCTGGTTACAATGCTGATTCCACTGCAAACGCAGGCCCTGTCTCTATTGCCTAACGAGATCGTCCCCGATGCGGTGGCAAGTTTTAATACCTTCCGGCAAATTGCCGCCTCATTTGGGACAGCCCTCATTGTGGCGATGGTCGGAATCGTCAACGGGATCATTCATAACCCGTCCTCTCACATTGGAATCCAAGCTGGTTTCCTCCTCTGCTTGCTTCTGTTGATCGTCTCACTGATCCTCAGTCGCCAGCTTTACCATAAAATCGAACATCCTGCACATTAATGCTTGAGCCACCTGTCCAGTACGGGTGGCTCTTTTATTTGGCTCTTAAGTGAATCGTTTTAATAACGAATAAATATTGTATAATGGTTACTGGAATTATTGATTGTTCGTCTATTATTCCGGGGTTTTAGAAGCATCTCCCCATTTTGTCCCTGCAAACAAAACGTGCCTTAACTAAACTTACCGCATAATCTGCTTGAAGAAGGGATTTGATTAATTGAATATCAAGTATCGCTTGCAAAGCCTCGTCTTTGTCCTCGTGGCTTTCCTGCTCGGCTGTAATGAATTCATGGTGGTTGGGGTAATCTCGAATATTGCTAAGAGCTACCATGCCTCATTATCTACGGTGGGCCTCCTGGTCACGATCTTTGCCATCACCTACGCGATCTGTACGCCGATCCTGACCACGATCACCAGTAAGTACGACCGCTTCAAGGTCTTGATGGTCATGTTAGCAATCTTCTGGGTGGGCAACACCATGACCGCCCTAGCCCCGAGCTTACCCTGGCTCTTCGTCTCCCGGATCATCACGGCGGCGGTGGCCGGAACGATCATTTCACTGATTCTGGTCTTCGTCAGCGTGATTGCCCCGCTGGAGAAACGGTCAATGCTGGTCGCTGCCGTCTTCTCCGGCTTCAGTACGGCAACCATCATTGGGGTACCAATTGGAACCACCATCAGTATGCTCTCATCGTGGCACATCAGCTTCCTGGTGATTTCGGTCCTGACAATCATCATTGGTGCCGGACTATACTGGCTGGTGCCGCGGGGAACTAAACAGGTCACTGGATCGATCAAAAGCCAGTTGCGGCTGATGACCGACCGGCGAATTGTTCTGGCGGTGATTGTGATGATCACTCTGATGGCTGCCGAATATACTTTCTATACCTACATCCGCCCAATTATTACGGATGTTCTCGGCTTCAGTACCAGTCAATTAAATTGGTTATTGGGAGTCATTGGGGTGATGTTCATCATCGGTAACACCTGCGCCGGAGTCATTTCCAGCCGCTACGGGATAAGGAAAATGCCGCAGATCAGCATTGCTTGCCTAATCATGCTCCTCTTGATGGGGATTGCCTTTCACCTATCCTGGCTCGGTATTATCCTATTGTGCCTAATCTGCTTTGTGCTGGGAATGCCTGGGTCAATCCTCCAGGTCATGTTTCTTAACGTCGCTGAACGGGACTACCCGGAGGCAATGAGTCTGGCTTCTTCGCTCAACCCCATCTGTACTAACGTTGGTGTTTCGATTGGCTCACTAGTAGCCGCAATCAGTGTTAACTTCATGCCGGTTGGTCAGGTTGGATATGTTGGTGCCATCTTCGCCCTCATCGGTGTCATCTGTACGCTGATGCTGATGAAAACTAATGCATAAGTAAAAGCCGTATCTGCGGTGACACTCAGTCATCATGGATACGGCTTTATTTCTAATCATCATTTCCGGATAAGTAGGCACCGATCTCATCCATCATGATTTGTCCATATTTCTTCAGTTTGGCTTGACCAACGCCGTTTACTTCAAGGAACTCGGCAGGCGTTTGGGGCTGCAGGCGGGCCATATCGTGGAGCGTCCGGTCCGAGAAGATCATAAATGGTGGTACAGCTTGCTCGCGGGCGAGCTCTAAGCGCCGTTTACGCAAGCACTCAAATAGGGCTGCCTGCTCGGGTGTCTCTTCGATCTTAGTCGCCACCTTGGTTGGTTGCGGCTCAACACGGCGCTGAATCGTAGCCTTACCCTCCAGGACTCGCCAGCCAGCCTTATCAACCTGGACAACCGGAAATTGACCACCCTCAAGTTTGAGAAAGCCCGTTGCCACTAGGTAATCCACCAGACTTCCGGCCGCCTGCTGGGAAAGCTTGAGGGCCCCGTAATGTTCGAGCTGATCAACTTGAAGTTGGCGAACTCGCTGATCATGCGACCCAGTGACCACCTTAGCCACCAGTGACTTACCGAAACGCCCGTGTAATTCGTTGACCGTCGCAATGATCACCTTAGCAGTGGACGTAATGTCTTCCAATTGCCGGTCGTCCGTGCAGTTACTACAGTGCCCACAGGGATCACAGGTTTGACCGAAGTACTCGACGAGTTGCTGCTGGAGACAGCGGGGAGCGTTGGCATAGTCCGTGACTGCCTGGAGCTTCTCGTATTGAACTTCCCGGTATTGATCATCGGCGGTTGATTGATCAATGAACCAACGATATTGCTGGATATCATTGGCATGATAGAGCATTATCGCTTCACTCGGTAAGCCATCACGTCCGGCCCGCCCGGCTTCCTGATAATAGGATTCTAGGTTCTTAGCACTGGTCGCATGTAGGACAAAGCGGACGTTGCTTTTATCAATTCCCATCCCGAATGCATTCGTAGCCACGATCACCGGTACCCGGTCAAATTGGAAGTCGTCTTGCACCCGTGCCCGATCTTCTGGTGTCATCCCGGCATGATACATTGCCGCCTGAAAACCCCGGTCATTGAGAAAAGCGGTTAAAGATTCTACCCGTTTACGCGTGTTGGCATAGATGATCCCGGCCTCTCCCTGGTGGGCCGTTAGATATTTAACGATGTACTGGCGGGTACTGCTTTGTGGGTGGGCCACCCGAAAGCTGATATTGGGACGGGCAAAACTGGTGATAACAAAGTTCTCCTGGAGAATCATCAGCTGTTCACCGATATCTGCCTGGACCTGCGGCGTCGCGGTTGCGGTGAGGGCGAGAATGGTCGGATTCGTTTTAAGTCGCTGGATTGCCGCGTTAAGCTGCCGGTAAGCCGGCCGAAAATCGTGTCCCCATTGGGAGATACAGTGAGCCTCATCGATTGCCACCAGGTTGATATTAAGAAAACTCAGCTGGTACTGGAAGTATTCCATTGCTAGCCGCTCAGGAGTGACATATAGTAATTTAGTCTCCCCATTGTAGGCGCTCCGCAGAATCGGATTGACCTCTTCGCGTGGCGTCGCGCTGTTAAGGGCCGCTGCTGCGATTCCATTCTGCCGTAGCGAATCCACCTGGTCCTTCATTAGGGAAAGCAACGGCGATACAACAATCGTCACTCCCGGATTAATCAGTGCTGGGATTTGGTAGCATAAGGACTTCCCGCCCCCGGTTGGCATGACGGCCAGGGTATTTTGATGATTGAGGACCTGGTTGATAACCTGCTCCTGTCCATCGCGGAAATGATCAAAGCCAAAATTAGTATGTAGGATGTCGGTTGGTGTTGCCACATTATTCCCCTCTCATTTTCAAAGCCTGCTATTAGTTTAATACGAAAAGAACCGCTGTTGCCATTAAATTGTTCATGCAAACTATTCTCCCACATACTACATGGCCGTCTGGGTGCCGACGCCTGGGCCAAGATTGTATTATCATGATACAAATGTTATCCAATGCTTCACCATTCCATGCAATATCGTATAAGCTAACTCTGTCGTGCGTTATAATGATAATCGTCAATTATAAGAAAGGAGGCTAATAATTGAAATATCTTTTTCTAGTTAACCCATATGCTGGTGGTGGTAAAGGTAAGCTGGCTTGGCAACAAATCAGTAACTATCTTGCTGCTAATCCCCGGCTTCAATTTGACCACACCATCAGTCAATATGCCGGTCATCCTCGCGAGCTAGCAAGGCAGGCAACTCAGCGTACCGATCTCGACTGCCTAATTGTGGTTGGTGGCGACGGTACCCTGCACGAGGCAATCACCGGCCTCGTTGAAAGCCAGCAAAAACAGCCGTTGCCGGTAGCCTATATTCCGGCGGGCACTGGGAACGATTTTGCCCGTGGTTACGGAATCTCAACCAAGCCACTGCAAGCTCTTAAAAAGATCCTTAATAATCATCACGCCCACGTAATCAATATCGGCTACTACCGTGATGCTCGCCGTCAGCAAAGAGGAATTTTTATCAACAACTTCGGAATCGGATTTGATGCGGCGATCGTTCACGCTACTAATAATTCCCGTGCCAAGGCATTTCTTAACCATCACCACCTTGGTACCTTCTCCTATATTTTTAAGGCCATCCGCGTTCTTTTTACGCAACCGGCTTTCCAGGCTCAAGTACAGAACGGGAAGCAAACCCGCTGTTTTGATCGCGCCTTTCTTATGGTCGCCAGTAACCATCCCTACATCGGTGGTGGTATGCGGATTGCTCCCGACCAGCGAGTTGATCAGGAGCAATTAGAACTGGTTGTCGTCGAAAAAAGTAATTGGCCCACCCTACTCTGGTCAATGCTGATGTTTGCTAGTGGGCGGTTAACCTCGTCACGCTATGCCCATCTTTTCCGTGGCCAGCAGCTCCACTACCGGATTACTCCCGCCCAGTATGGCCAGATCGACGGTGAGGAACCCGGCAAGCACGCCTTTGATCTTAAACTAGAATGCCGGAGCTACCCCTTTTGGCAACAATCCGAAGTACGTAAATAAAATGAACCTCCAGAGACGATTTGCTCTAGAGGTTCTTTTCATATTCTAACTAATAGGTTCACCAGTATTGACCAGATAAGTGAAAGCGCCATAACTAGGACAAACCAGGTTAATAGGATAAGTAAATAGTGACGAATAGCAACTGCCATCCCCATTGTCACCAACAAAAATAGTAAGAGACCAATGATGACCAAGAGGGTACCGAACGCCGGTAGGGTACTCTTGAGATCAGCGTTACTCAGGTCAAAGCCACCAATCGTAATGTTGATTGACAAGACCACCCAGATAATAGTCAAAAGCCAGTTACCAGGCCCTACCGGAACATTAGCTGAGACAGTCAAGCCTAGGAAATCTCCCAGATATTGTAACCCCCACTGATAAAACCCAGGAACTAAAAAACGGGTCAATAGGATAAGGACAATCGTACAGCCAAAAATTGGCGCTGTTCCAATCAACGCATTACCGAGAAACTGGTAATAGTTTTTCCTATTCCAGGAATGGTTAACATAGCCGAGTGCTCCCCCATTATCCGGAACGTCGGTGATAAGTAAACGAAAGCTATTGATGTGGTGGCCAAAAAGAAGGGCGACTAGGAGGTGACTGAGCTCGTGCACAATTACCCCAAGACCACCGATATAAACAATTGATTTTGCTCCCAATCGTTGGGCTAATCGCTGCTTAGAGTTCCGGTTGATGTAGGTCAGAGCAATGACCATTAATACCGGGATCCCCAATACTGCAATTAGGTAGGTAATCGTGGTCTTTAAATCAGTACTAATTGACAATATCTGTCTCCACCCTTTCTTGATAGTATTGCCATTATACCAACAAAAGAGGAAAGTGACCGCTTAAGCCACTTTCCTCTTTTAGACTGTATTAATGAACATTGAAACTTGGTTAGTCCCAAACCTTCTTGGCAATGTTGAAGGCGGACCAGGCGTTTGGCCAACCGACGTAGAAGGCCAGCTGAGTGATTACTTCGACGATTTCTTCCTTCGTGATGCCATTCTTCTTAGCAGTCTGCATGTGGTAAGGAAGTTGTTCAAAGGCACCCTTAGTAATCAAAGCCGTTACGGTAATCATGCTCCGGTCACGCGGCTTTAATTCCTTTTCCCGGGACCAAACCTGACCGAAAAGGACGTCATCATTTAATTCCGCAAACTTTGGGGCAAAGTCACCCAATTGGTCACGACCAGCAGTTTGTTTCTCAGCCATTCTAACTCCCCCCTACTTACTAAGCTTGTTGTAGTAATCATCAGTTACCTTTTCACACCATTCACTAGTTCCCTTAGTAATGGCAATGTGAGAGAACCAGGAATCCTTGGTGGCACCATGCCAGTGCTTAACACCTTCGTGAATCGTTACAACATCACCAGGCTTCAATAATTGCGCTGGCTTGCCTTCTTCTTGGTACCAACCTTCACCGGCCGTTACCAGGAGAATTTGGTAACCGTCGTGGTGGATGTGCCAGTCATTACGGCAACCCGGTTCGAAATTAACGTTAGAAACGTTAATTTCAACATTGTCATCAGGGCTAACCAGGCCATTAAGGTAACTGGTCCCGATAAAGTACTTGGCGAAAGCCACATTCTTGTCACCAAAGCCAAACATGTCATTCTTTACTGCTTCTTCATTCTTTGCCATTGTTAAGCACTTCCTTGTTGTATTGATTACCTTTAATATAAGGGATAAAATGTCTAATGTGAAATGCTTATTATAAAGGCTAAATCATTCACTATATGAATTACAGTTTACGCAACCAGGCAGCAAGTGTCGGCACCGTAAAGTGCGGCGTAGCATGGGACAGAACGTGATAGCCGGGGGCCACTTGCAGTTTTCCCGCATGGGCAACAAAGTCCTGCTGGTAATTACCTGTGTCGCTCCAACCCGTACTGAACGGGGCCACGACTCCTGAATACCCCTGTAATTGCTTCAAGAGCTGCATGATTGGCGAGGAGATCTGACCATCCCAGACCGGTCCCCCGACCAGGATAGCATCGTAATAGTCAAGCTTGGGCAGCTTCGTGACGATCTTAGGTAACTGTCCACTTGTTCGTTGCTCCTTGTAGACCTTATCAGTAGCAGCCATGTCGTCAGGGAAGGTTTTATCCGCTACCTGGATCCGTAAAATATCAGCGTCGGTTAATTTATGAATTTGACTGGCCAATTTTGCCGTTGTGCCAAACTGTGAATAATATAAAATTAATGCTTGTTTTGCCACTTTAATACACTTCCTTAATTAAATAGATCGGAGGATTAATCGTTCATGGATACCCGTGTCATTAAATACTTCCTAACGGTTGCACAAGTCAATAATATCACAAAGGCTGCTAAACAGCTTCATATCACCCAGCCAACCCTTTCCCGGCAAATCATGGATCTGGAAAAGGAGCTTGGGATCACCCTCTTCGATCGTACGCAGCGCAAAATGGAACTAACGCAGGCCGGTGTTCTTTTCCAACGCCGGGCGACAACCTTACTTCAGCTAATTGATCAGACCAAAGATGAGCTTCATAAGCAAAACTACAATGAATTGAGCGGGACCATTAATTTTGGTTGTGTTGTCTCTAGCGTATCACC
Source organism: uncultured Lactobacillus sp. (assembly GCA_945971245.1). Classification (GTDB taxonomy): domain Bacteria; phylum Bacillota; class Bacilli; order Lactobacillales; family Lactobacillaceae; genus Limosilactobacillus. The sequence continues at coordinate 512 of CAMFOZ010000008.1, read as the reverse complement.
CTTCATGATGGACCTTGTCGACCAGTTCCTGCAGCGCCATCCTGCGGTACAATTCAACATTTTCGATGGTGACGGTGACTTCCTTCGGCGCCAGCTCGACGAAGCCGCTACGGAACTAGCCTGTCTAATTGAACCAGTGGAAGCTGCTAAGTATAACTTTCTTGTCCTTCCTAAGCGCGAACAGTGGGGAATTATCCTCCGTACTGATGATCCGCTAGCGCAAAAAGAGTCTTTTACTCGTGATGATCTCTATAAACTGCCACTAGTAATTCCCCATCGGAATATCATCCGGGACGAGGTCAGCGACATCCTCAAACTCGATCAACGAAAGCTTAATATTCGTGCCAGCAACACCCAGCCTAGCAATACCATGGAGCTAATTCGAACTGGTCATTACTATGGATTAGGTATTAAGGGTGTTGCCGATGTCTTCCAGGATCCCCGCATAACATTTGTCCCGTTCTCACCAACAACGACCACTGGGCACGTCCTGGTGTGGAAGAAGAACCGCC